>JBKPRM010000103.1:0-9849 GCA_046734555.1 Actinomycetota bacterium
CGCGTCCTCGAGCTTGAGCGTGCCGTCGAGCGCCGCACGTCCGACGATCGCCCCCGCGGCGCCGGCCTCGCGGACCGCCGCCAGATCCTCGATGGACCGGATGCCACCCGCTGCCCACGTCGGGACGCCCGCCCGGACGACACGCTTGATCAGCTCGATGTCGGGACCGGTCTCGGTCCCGACACGCCCGATCGCGGTGGCCAGGAACCCCGGCGCGCCGGCGGCCTGCAGCCACCCAAGCGTCGACGCGAGCTCCAGGTCGACCTCGGTCGCGCCCCGCGACCGGATCCGGCCGCCGTCCGCCTCGATCCCGAACAGCACCTCCCCGGGCCGGGCGCTCGCGATGATCGCGGCGACCGCGGCTTCATCGGCGAGCACCGCCGACGACACCACGACGCGCGCCGCGCCCGCGAGCAACAGGCCGCGTGCCACCTCCCACGAGTGAACGCCGCCGCTCGCCTGGACGGCCACGATCCCCGGCACCGAAGCGATCGCGGTGACGACGCCCGCATCGCCCGGGGTCGTGCCGAAGGCGCGATCCATGTCGACGACGTGCAGGAGCTTCGCTCCGGCCGTGACGTACGCCTGCGCGGCGGTCAGCGGATCGCCGCCGAACTCTTCGACGGGCCGGGACCCTTCACGCGTGTATACCCCGAGCCGACCCTCGGTGACGTCGATCGCGGGCACGACGATGAACGACATGTGCGGCGAACGATAACCGCGGCTAGACGGTCTCGTGCTCCAGCCGCGCGGCGCTGGGGCCGAGCAGGTGGCGGAGCTCGTCCAGCAGCGAGCCCTGGCCGTTGACCGTGTAGGCGCCGAGCGACAACGGTTGGACCCCGTCGGACGACAGGAACCGCAACCGCACCGGGACCTCTCCCGGCGCTCCCTCGAGCAGCGTCTTCAGCTTCGCGAGCACCCCCGGCGAGCAGACGGCAGCCGGCAGGTCGACCACGAGGACACCCGGACGGTGCGACGTCGCGGGTCCGAGCGCCGGCTCGGACACGTCGCTCGCCCGGATCTGCAGCTCGCGGCCCCGGCGGTCGATGCGACCGGTCACGAGGATGATGCGGTCGGGCTCGAACAGCTCGGGAACCGCCTCGTACACGCTGGGGAAGGCCACGACCTCCACGCCGCCCGTGAGCCCCTCCAACCGGAACTGCGCGTAGGGCTCGCCGCGCTTCGTGAACTTGCGGGAGAGGTGCCCGATGATGCCGCCGAGCACGACGAGGTCGCCGTCGTCGCGATCATCCAACTCGGGGATCTGACACGTGGTCAGCGCGCCGAGCTGATCCTCGACGCCGAGCAGTGGGTGATCGGTGACGAACTGCCCGAGCATCTCCTTCTCTTTGGACAGCAGGAGCCGCTTCGCGAGCTCCTCGCCGGCGAGCACGGACTCGTCGACCTCGAGCGGGGTGTCTGCGCCGCCGCCGAACAACGAGAACTGGCCGGCGGCCTCCGCCTTGCGCTCCGCGATGATCGGCGCGGCGACCTTCTCGAACGCCGGCTGCTCGCCGACCTGCTGGAGCATCCCGCCGCGGGTGTACCCGAGTGAATCGAAGGCTCCCGCGAAGATCAACGACTCGATGACGCGCTTCGTGAGCGACGTCGGCTCGACCCGCCGGGAGAAGTCGGCGAACGACGTGAACGGACCCCCGGTCGCGCGTGCCTCCAGGATGCCCTGCACGACGCCGCCGCCGACGTTGCGCACCGCCGACAGACCGAATCGGATCGCTCGCCGGTCACCCGGCGCGGGTGCGAAGTCCATATCGGACTCGTTCACGTCGGGTGGGAGGACCTCGATGCCCATCCCGCGGCAGGCGTACAGGTAGTAGGGCTTGCGATCCTTGTCGTCCTTGACCGACGTCAAGACCGCGGCCATGTACTCGACCGGGTGGTGCCGCATCAGGTACGCGGTCTGATACGAGAGGTACCCGTAGGCGCACGCGTGCGAGGCGTTGAACCCGTAGTCGGCGAACGGCTCGATGAACTCGAACATGCCCTCGGCCGAGCGGCGCTCGTGTCCTTGCGCCGTCGCGCCGGCGACGAACTTCTCGCGCTGGGCCGCGACCTTCTCGCGGATCTTCTTGCCCATGACCTTGCGGAGCGTGTCGGCTTCGCCCATCGAGAAGCCCGCGATCGCGACGGCGGTCTGCATCACCTGTTCCTGGTAGACGATGATCCCGTAGGTGTCCTTGAGCACGGGCTCGAGGTCGGGATGTGGGTACGTCACCGGCTTGCGGCCGTGCTTGCGCTCGGCGTACTCCGTGTGCTGGCCCATCGACAGCAGGCCGGGACGGTAGAGCGCGTTGCAGGCCATGAGATCTTCGAACCGGTCGGGCTCGAGCAGCTTGATCAGGTTCTTCATGCCCGGTGACTCCATCTGGAACACGCCGATCGTGTCACCGCGCCGAAGCATCGCGTACGTCTCGTCGTCGTCGAGCGGCACGTGGTCGATGTCGAGCTCGACCCCTCGTGTCCGGAGGTGCCGAAGCGTCTCCTCGATCACCGACAAGGTCCGCAGCCCGAGGAAGTCCATCTTCAGCAGGCCGAGCTGCGCGACGCCGTTCATGTCGAACTGCGTCACCATCTTCTTCGCGTCGTCGCGTGAGTCCTTGGTGAGCTTCAGCGGGAGGTACTCGACGAGCGGCCGGTCACCGATCACGACGCCGGCGGCGTGCACGGAGTCCTCACGACGGAGTCCCTCGAGCGCGCGGGCCGTGTCGATGATCTCCCGTGCCTCCGGCTGGCGCTCGTACGCCTCGCGGAGCTCAGGGCTCGTCTGCAGGGCCGAGTCGATCGGCTCGTCGCGGCCCATGATCGCCGGGGGGTACATCTTGCAGAGCTCGTCGCCCACCCGCGGCGGGAACCCCAGCACGCGGGCGGCGTCGCGGATGCCCTGCTTGCCCTTGATCGTCTGGAACGTGACGATCTGCGCGACGTGGTCAACGCCGTAGGTGTCGGTCGCGTAGCGGATCACCTCATCGCGACGGCGTTCGTCGAAGTCCATGTCGATGTCCGGCATCTCGATGCGATCCGGGTTGAGGAACCGCTCGAACAGCAGCCCGTAGCGCAGCGGGTCAAGGCCGGTGATCCCCAGCGCGTACGACACCACTGAGCCAGCCGCGGATCCGCGCCCGGGACCGACGCGGATCCCCTGCTCACGGGCGAACCGGATCAGGTCCCAGACGATGAGGAAGTACCCGGAGAACCCCATCTTCGAGATGATCGAGAGCTCGTGGTCGGTGCGCTCCACGACCTCCGCGGGCAGAGGGTCGCCGTAGCGCTCGACCGCCCCGCGCTCGGCGAGCTCACGCAGGTAGCTGTCGAGCGGTTCACCGCCGGGTGTCTCGAAACGGGGCAGCCGGTATTCGGTCTGATGCTCGACCAGCACGCGTTCCAGCTCGGGCAGCAGCTCGACGCGCTCGGCGATGTCGAGCGTGGCGTCACACGCCTCCGGGAGCTCCGCGAACACCGCCCGCATCTGCGCCCCGCTCTTGAGGTAGAAGTCCTCGGCGTCGAACTTCAGCCGCTTGGGGTCGGACTGCAGCTTCTGCTGCTGGATGCAGAGCAAGACGTCGTGCGGCTTCGCGTCGTCGGGACGCGTGTAGTGGAGGTCGTTCGTGGCGACGATCGGGACGCCGATCTCGCGCGCGATCTCGATCTGGCCGCGGATGATCGCGCGTTGGTCTGCGAGGCCGTGGTCCTGCACCTCGATGAGATACCGGTCGCCGCCGAACAGATCCCGGTACTCGGCCGCCGTGGCCCGAGCCCGATCGCGGCGCCCGGCGAGGAGGTGCACGCCCACCTCCGAGGATAGGCACCCCGACAGGCAGATGATCCCCTCCGCGTGCTCTGCGAGCAGCTGCTTGTCCATACGCGGGCGGTGGTAGAAGCCCTCGAGGTACGCGAGCGAGACGAGGCGCAGGAGGTTGCGGTACCCGGTCTCGTCCTGCGCGAGCAAGGTCAGGTGGTAGTACTTCTCCTCGCTCTCGCCGGGCGTCCGGTCGAAACGCGAACCCGGGGCGACGTAGGCCTCCACCCCGATGATCGGCTTGATCCCGACGGCACGCGCCGCCTCGTAGAACTTGAGCGTGCCGAACATCGCACCGTGGTCGGTCATCGCCAACGCGGACATGCCGTGCGCGAGCGCCTCGGTGAAGATCGTCGGAGCCGAGGGGTTGGACCGGGGCGCCTCGATCCTCGCGGCGCCGTCCAGCAGGGAGAACTCGGTGTGGGTGTGTAGGTGGACGAATGCGTCCTTGCTGGTCAACGGCTCGTCAGCACCTTTCCCACAGTTGTGGACAACTTACACGCATGTGATTCGCAGGTGACCGAAGCTACGCCCGCCCGATGGACGCGTCAAGGGCGCAGGTCGGCGCGGGCGCGCGCGAGCGCGCGCTCGAGCTCGGGCGGCAAGGGCTCGGTCACCTCGACGTGCTCGCCGGTGATCGGGTGCGTGAGCTCCAGGCGCGACGAGTGCAGGAACGGGCGGTCGAGCCCGAGCCGGGCGGCGGCTTCGCCGCCGCCGCCGTAGCGGCGGTCGCCCACGATCGGATGCCCCACCGCCAGCAGGTGTACGCGAATCTGATGGGTGCGACCCGTCTCGGGGATCGCCTCGACCAACGAGGTGCCGGCGAGACGTTCGCGGACGGCGAAGCGGGTCGCGGATCCCCGGCCGTGCGCGTGATCGACCACGATGCGCGCGGCGCGCCGTCCGAGCGGGGCGATCACGTGGAAGCCGTCGTGGTCCGGACCGCCCCGCACCAACGCGAGGTAGCGACGATCCACGTCGTGGCGTCGGAGCATCGCCTGCAGGGCGCGGAACGCATCGTCGGTGCTCGCGACGATGAGCAGCCCGCTCGTGCCGACGTCGAGCCGATGGACGATCCCTGGCCGCGTCGGGCCGCCGGCCGGCGCCAGCGGCACGCCCATCGCGAGCAGGCGGTTGACCAGGGTGCCCTCTCGGGTGGTGGCCGTCGGATGGGTCAACACGCCGGCGGGCTTCGCGACGAGGAGCAGATGCTCGTCGCGGTACCGGATCGGGACCGGCTCACCCCCGGCGCGCACCGGCTCCTGGCCGATCCGCCCGACCGTGAGCTCCTCGCCGCCCGCCAGCCGGTGGGATCGCGGCCGCACTGCGCCGTCGACGAGCACCCGCCCCTCGGCGATCGCCCGTTGGGCCTCCCCGCGGGTGACGTTCGCGAGCGCGGCGACGACGGCATCCAGGCGGCCCGCCGTCGCGATGTATCGCTCAGTCATCGGCCGCTTCGCGTCGTGCCGCGCTCTCGCAGCGCCGCGAACGCCAGCAACGCGGCGCCGACGACGATCGCGGCGTCGGCCACGTTGAACACGGGCCAGACATGCAGATCGATGAAGTCGACCACCCTGCCCGACAGGCCGGGACCGCGGACGATGCGGTCGAGGAGGTTGCCCGTGGCACCCCCGAGCACCAGGCCGAGGGCGACGGCATGCAGCGCCGGGCGCGGCCGGAACGATGAGACGGCGATGGCCGCGCACACGAGGATCGCCGCGAGCGCGAACAGGAGCGGCGCGCGATCACCGAGGCTGAAGGCACCGCCGCTGTTCGTCGTGAACCGGAGCGTCAACACGCCTGCGATCACGTCGCGCGGCGTCGCGAGCGAACGCTCCGCCCAGATCTTGGTCACCCGGTCGAGGAGCACGACTGCCGCGGCGATCGACCAGACGAGGAGGCCGCCGCGCCGCCGCGCGGGTTCCATCGCGCGGCCTCAGCGACGAGAGGTCGCCTGTGCGTCCTTGATGCACAGGTCGACGTAGGGCAGGGCTTTCAGGCGTGCCTTCTCGATCGGCTTGCCACAGCGCTCGCAGATCCCGTACGTACCGTCGTCGATCCGCTTGAGAGCTCGGTCGATCTTCTGGATCAGGTCCCGGACGTTCTGCTCGATCGAGAGCTCCTTCTCGCGCTCGAACGTCGCGGTGCCGGCGTCGGCGGACTCGTCGTCGACGCCGACGTCGCCGGACATGTCGGATTGCGTGGCCGCGAAGGCCTGGTCCTCGATCGTGGTCAGCTGCTCCGTGAGCTCGGCTCGCTCGTCGCGGAGGCGGGTCTGCAGGTCGTCGAGGTCCTTCTTGGTGAGTTTGGCCACCGCCATGGTCGGCGAAGGATAGCAGGGTGGGTGTCGTTCCGAACCAACGGCACCCGGGGACCACGAGATGGACCGTGCCGCAACGAGACCGGCCCGCGGTGCGACCCTGTCGAACCCGCCGGCAGCAGCCCGTGTAGCATGGGCGGATCGGCGACGACGGGAACGAGTCTCCCCGATCATCGCGGGACGAGCGAGCCGGGACGGTGGGAGCCGGCGCCGCGACCGGAGGGAACATCCTCCCCGAGCCCCTGCCCCAACCGGGTGCGGACGGACCGCTCCCGCAGTAGGCGCAGGCGGGAGCCGCCCGTGAGCGCGGCAGGCCGTGGGGATCTCGGCCCGCGTTGGGTCGCGGGCCGGTTCGCATCGGGCGGCCGGTGAGCGGTCGCGGCCGGGAGGCCGCGACAAGCGGGGTGGTACCGCGGGGCAGCAGCCTCGTCCTCGCATCGAGGAACGAGGAGGCGGCGACGATGCGGTACGAACCGGTCGACACCAAGGTGGACTTCCCGGCGCTCGAGGAGCGGATCCTCGCGTGGTGGCGGGAGGCCAAGATCTTCGAGCGGACGGTCGAAGCGCGCGCCAGCGCACCGACGTGGCTGTTCTACGAGGGCCCGCCGACCGCCAACGGGAAGCCCGGGATCCATCACGTCGAGCCCCGAACGTTCAAAGACGTCTATCCGCGCTACAAGACGATGACCGGGCACCTGGTCCCCCGCAAGGGCGGCTGGGACTGCCACGGCCTGCCGGTCGAGATCGAGGTGGAGAAGGAGATCGGCACGACCGGCAAGCGCGACATCGAGGCCTACGGTGTGGCCGCGTTCAACGAGCGGTGTCGCGAGTCGGTGCAGCGCTACGTCGGCGAGTTCGAGCGCCTGACCGAGCGGATCGGGTTCTGGATCGACCTGTCCGACGCCTACTGGACGATGTCGACGACGTACATCGAATCGGTCTGGTGGTCGCTGAAACAACTCCATGAGCGGGGCCTACTCGTCCAGGACCACAAGGTCACGGCGTACTGCCCACGGTGCGGGACGGCCCTGTCCGATGCGGAGGTGGCGCAGGGATACGCCCATGTCGCCGATCCGAGCGTGTACGTGCGGTTCCCGATCGTCGAGTCGCCCCACGACGAGCTTGTGGGCGCGTCCCTCGCGGTATGGACGACGACACCGTGGACCCTCCCGTCCAACGAGGGTGCGGCGGTCCTACCCAACGGCCCGTATGCCGTGTACGAGCGCGACGGGGACCGCGTCGTGGTCGCCGAGCCGTTGGTCTCCGCGCTCGGAGACGGGTGGACACGTTCTTCGGGCTTCGACGGGAACACCCTCGTCGGATCCCGCTACGAGCCGCCGTACCCGAACGTCGAGAACGCCCACCGTGTCGTGGCGGCCGACTTCGTCTCGATGGAGGACGGGACCGGGATCGTCCATCTCGCGCCCGCGTTCGGTCCCGACGACCTCGCCGTCGGCAAGGCGCAGGGCTGGCCCGTGTGGCGGCCCGTCGCCGACGACGGCAGGTTCACCGAGGACGCGCCGGCGTTCGTCCGTGGCCGCTTCGTGAAGGACGCCGACGAGGCGATCGTGGAGGACCTGCGCGAGCGCGGCATCCTGATCGATGCGGGACGCTACGAGCATGCGTACCCGTTCTGTTGGCGCTGCGCCACGCCGCTCCTCTACCTCGCGCGGACGTCCTGGTACGTGCGGACGACCGCGGTCAAGGAACGGCTGCTCCAGGTCAACGACGGCGTGGGATGGATCCCCGAGCACATCAAGCACGGACGCTTCGGTAACTGGCTCGAGAACAACGTCGACTGGGCGCTGTCACGTGAGCGCTACTGGGGCACGCCGCTGCCGATCTGGCGGTGTGCCGAGGGCCACGACACGGCCGTCGGATCGCTGACCGAGCTCTCGACGCTCGCGGGGCGCGACGTCACCGGCGTCGATCCGCACCGGCCGTTCATCGACGAGGTCACGATCGACTGCCCGGCGTGCGGATCCACCGCGACCCGCGTCGCCGAAGTGATCGACACCTGGTACGACTCGGGCGCGATGCCGTTCGCGCAGTGGGGCTACCACCCCGACCTCGGGCGTGGCCTCGAGGAGTTCGACTCGATGTTCCCCGCGGACTTCATCGCCGAGGCGATCGACCAGACGCGCGGCTGGTTCTACACGTTGATGGCCGAGGCGGTGCTGCACTTCGATCGGACGGCGTACCGCAACGTCGTCTGCCTCGGTCACCTGATCGCCGAGGACGGCCGGAAGATGTCGAAGTCGCTCGGGAACCAGTTCGACCCGTGGGACGCGCTCGATCGCCAGGGCGCCGATGCGCTGCGCTGGTGGATGCTCACGAACGGCTCACCGTGGGAATCGCGTCGCATCGGTCACGACGTCCTCGACGAGAGCGTCCGACAGCTCCTGCTGCCGCTGTGGAACCTCTCCGCGTTCTTCGTCACGTACGCGAACGCCGCCGACGTCGACGTGCCGGCCGAGGTCGCAGCGCCCACGGTCCTCGATCGATGGATCGCGTCCCAGCTCGCCGGCACCATCGCCGAGGTCCGCGACCGGATGGAACGCTACGACGCGACCGGCGCCGGCAGGCGCATCCAGCTGTTCGTCGACGACCTCTCGGGGTGGTACGTCCGACGCTCCCGACGGCGGTTCTGGAGCGCCGGCGGGGTGGTCGACGCCGAGAGCCTCGCCGCGTTCGCCACGCTGCACCGGTGCCTCGTCACGCTGACGCAGCTGCTGGCCCCGTTCACGCCGTTCGTGAGCGAGGAGCTGTGGCGCACGATCGCCGCCGGACGCGACGGGCGGCCTGATTCGGTCCACCTGTCGAACTTCCCGGAACCGGACACGGACGCGATCGATCCCGCGCTCGATGCCGCGATGGCGACGGCCAGGCAGGTCGTCGAGCTCGGCCGGCGCGTGCGCGTGGAGACGAAGGTACGCACACGGCAGCCACTCGCGGAAGCGATCGCGCACCTGCCCGCGCACGCGCCGGTGATCGACGAACTCCTGGCGATCGTGGCCGACGAGCTGAACGTCGAAGACGTCCGGATCGCCACCGCCGCCGATGCGCTAGGGACCTGGCATGCGAAGCCCGACTTCCGTGCCCTCGGTCCTCGGCTCGGCTCGGGCGTGCAGGCGGTCGCGGAGGTGCTCGCACGTGACGACGGCGCGCTCGCCGACCGACTCGCCGCCGGCGAGCCGGTCGCCATCGACGTGGCTGACGGGTCGGTCGAGCTCGGCCCCGACGAGGTCCTCCTGACCCGGCAGGTGCGCGAAGGCTGGGGTGTCGCCTCGGATGCCGGCGTCACGGTAGCTCTCGAGCTCGCGATCACGCCCGAGCTGCGTCGCAAGGGCCTCGCTCGCGAGCTGATCAGGATCGTGCAGGATGCCCGGAAGGCCGGGGGGTTCGACGTCTCGGATCGGATCGAGCTCGCGATCGTCGCCGATGGTGAGCTCGCCCGCGCCCGCGACGACCACGCCGATCTCATCGCGGCGGAGACGCTCGCGACGTCGCTCGGCGCCGAGCACGTCGCGAAGGCCGGGCAGCCGACGCGCGCCGAGATCGACGGGGAGCCGGTCGAGGTCAGTCTCCGCCGCGTGGCGGTGAGCGGCTAGCGCTCCTCGCCCCAGAACAGCTGCTTCAACGAGGGATCGCTCTCGCGATCGCGCTCGGCGGCCGTGCTCGTCGGCTGCGGCACCTCGAGCACGACGGTCTCGTC
>JBKPRM010000104.1:0-6843 GCA_046734555.1 Actinomycetota bacterium
GTGACGGTCGAGCCGGTCCCCAGCTTCACCGTTTCGCCGTCCAGCTGTTGCAGCAGGTCGTCGGTGTTCGTCGCGATCAGGTCGATCACGTTCTCGTCGAGCGCTTCTTCGGCGGTGATGCTCGCCGCCTGTGTCACGAAGGTCTCGGCGACGTCTTCGTTGCGCCCGTAGGTCTGCGCGATGCCGCGGATCTTCGCGGCGGCGTCGTTCGTGACCTTGTGGGCCAGGTCGCCACCCGACAGACCGATCGGCGTCGATGCACCAACGTTGGTGCCGGGCGCCATGGCGGCGACCGGGCACGAAAGGAGGATGAACGCTCCGGCTGAGGCGGCGCGCGCGCCGCTCGGTGAGACGTAGCCGATCACGGGCACGGTGCTGTTCAAGATGGCTTCGTCGATCTCATCCATCGACGAGCCGAGGCCGCCGGGGGTGTCGATCGTCAGCAGGACCGCTTCGGCGCCGTCGCCCGCGGCCCGGTCGATCGTGGCTCGGATGTGGTCGGCCATGATCGGGTCGACGACCCCATCCAAAGCGACGGTGACGATGACCGGGCTTCCCGTCTGCGCGTGCGCTTGCCCGCCGAGGCCGATCGCCATGGCGGCGAGCGCCGCCACGGCCACGCCCCTCGCTCTCCAACTGCGCTGCATCGGTTGGCCTCCTCTCGGCTAGTTCGCCGAGCGCCTCCAGAGGGATCTCTCGTGTTGCGTTTCCGTGACGAGCCTAGCTTTCGGCCGAGGGGAGCGGAAGGAGACGCAGGATCGGTGGCCAACCGGTGCGCGGCGTGCGACCATCGATCCGAGAGCCCGGCGCGCCCGCGCGGGCCATCGTCGGAAGGACCCTCGTGCAGGCACGCGACGACGGACCCCTCCTCCCTCGCGAGGAGGCGCAACTGATGGAGGGCCTGCTCGCCGGCGATGACGACGCGATCCGTGCCCTCTATGCCCGGTTCGCCCGCCCGGTCTACACGATGGGCCTGCGGCTCCTCGGCTCTCGCGAGGCTGCCGAGGAGCTGACCCAGGACGTCTTCGTGACGGCGTGGCGCAAGGCGGCCCGGTTCGATCCGCAGCGGGGGCGTCTCTCGACGTGGCTGATGACGATCGCCCACAACCAGGCGATCGATCGCCTCCGTAGGGAAACCGGGGTCACCCGTCCCAAGCTCGTGTTCGTCGATGAGGTGCCCGAGTCGTCCCAATCGACCGACGAGGAGCTCCTCCTGGAGCGGGATGCGGCGCTGCGGGCCATCGCATCTTTGTCGGATGCCGAACGCCGACTGGTCACGCGTACGTACTTCAGAGGTATGACGGCTCGTGAGATCTCCGAGAGCGACGGGATCCCGTTGGGGACGGTCAAGACGCGTCTGCGCTCGGCGCTGATCAAGGTGCGCGAGGCCAACCGGCAGAAGGAGACGCCGTGAACTGCACGGTCGTCCGTGAGGCGCTGCCGGAGTTCGCGCTCGGGGTCGCCGGCGACGAGGAGACGTCCTCAGTGGAGCTGCACGTCGAGACCTGTGCCGCCTGCCGGAAGGAGGCGATCGACCTGCAGCGTGCGGCGGCGTCGTTCGGCTACGCGCTCGCCCCGTTCGAAACCCCAGCGCCCGGGCTCGAGGATCGCGTCGTGGACGCGGTGCGGTCGATCGCAACCCGGCGATCACGTTCGAGCGCACGTGGCCGCCGCAGCGGCGTGTTCCTGCTCGCGGCCGCGATCGTCGTCGCCTCGATCGGTATCGGCAGCGTGTTCGCCGGGCGCGAGGCGCAGCAGGCCGCGGAGAAGCAGCGGCAAGCTGCGGAGAGCCAGGACATCTTGGACCGGTTCGGGCCGCTGTTCCCGGAGTTCGCACCGGACGCGCGGTTCTATACCGGCCTGCTCACCGGCCGCTCGAAGTCCGAGGCGGGTGCCGCGATGACGGTCGTCTCGCCGTCGATCCAAGATCGCCTCCTCGTGATCGTGAACGGGCTCGATGAGCGTCAGCTCCCCCTTTCGGTGTCGATCAGCGACACGAAGGGTCACGAGTTCGACGTCGGCGAGATACGGCGGTTGGACTCCGACGGCGGCGCGCAGTTCGCGAGGGTCGTGGGCGCGACGTTGAAGGGCTTCGTCGACGTGCAGATCAGGGATGCTGGCGGTCACCGGGTCCTGCGCGGAGCGCTCGCCTCCACGACCAGCGCCGCATCACCCTCGCCGTAGCCGACGCGACGGCTGCGTATCCTCCCCGCATGCGGATCGGGCTCGCCATCCCGCAGTACGGGTTCTCGCTGCCGAACGGGACGATCTCGTTCGGCGACGCGGCCGAGTGGGCGACCCGCGCGGAGCAGCTCGGCTTCGACAGCGTCTGGCTCTCGGACCATCTCCTGTATTCGTTCGCGCGGTACGGCGCGAACGACGACCCGATCGCCGCGCTCGAGCCCCTGACCACGATGGCGGGTCTCGCCGCGGTGACCGACCGCGTCAGGCTCGGCGTCATCGTCTTGTGCGCAGCGTTCCGGCACCCGACGCTCGTCGCGAAGGCGGCGGCGACGATCGACCAGATCTCCGGCGGCCGTGTCGAGATCGGCCTCGGCGCGGGATGGCTGGAGCAGGAGTTCGACGCGTTCGGGTACCGGTTCGGCTCGATCGGGGAGCGGTTCGACGCGCTCGAGGACGCGCTCGCGATCACGAGCGGCCTCTTCGGCGGGGCCTCGTCGGTCACGCATGAGGGCGCCGCCTGGTCGCTGTACGCAGGCGGACTGACCCCGCCGCCCGTGCAGCAACCGATCCCGACCTGGGCGGGTGGGAAGGGCGGGCCGCGGCTGCTCCGCCTGGCGGCACGCTGGGCAACCGGCTGGAACACGGTGTGGCGCGTCGCACCCGACGCGTACCGCTCCGCGATCGGAGATGTCGCGGTCGCGTGCGAGGAGGTCGGGCGCGACCGGGGTTCCTTCCGGCTCTCGGTCGGGCTCTCCGGGATCACCGGAGAGGACGAGGAGGAGGCGAGGCGGATCTTCGAGCGAGGGCGCGAGGCGTTCCCGGGCGACGCGATGCGCGACGAGACCTGGGAGAGCTGGTCGGCCGACACGCTGAGCGGCTCTCCCGCACAGATCCGCGAGCGAGCCGATACGTTCGCCGCGATGGGTGTCGACGAGCTGATCGTCTCGCCCTGGGTCCTGCCGTTCACGGTCATCGATCCGCGCCAGGTCGAGCTGTTCGCCGAGGCGCTGTTGGATCGATGACCCCCGAAGAGGCGGTTCGCGAGGTGCTCGCGCGAAGCGATGAGCCGCTGCACTGGACGGTGATACAGGACCGAGCGCTGCGAGACGGGCTGATCGACCCGTTCGAGACGTCCGACGTGAAGCGTGCGGTGATCGGCGCCTTGCGGACGATGGTCGCCGACGGGCGGGTCGTGAAGAGCGCGCGTGGTACCTACGCGCTCGCCGGCTAGGGGCGATACTCGATCGCGGAGAAGCGTTCGAGCTTCTCGAACCGATGGTCGGACTTCACGTAGCGGATCGTGCCCGAGTGCGAACGCATGACCATCGAGTACGTGGTCGCGCCGTCGGGCCAATACGTCACGCCCTCCAGCAGGTAACCGTCGGTGATGCCGGTCGCGGCGAAGAACACGTCGTCGCTCCCGACGAGGTCATCGGTGAACAGCACGCGGTCGAGCTCGTAGCCCTGGTCGGTGAGCGCCGTGCGCTCGACGTCGTCACGGGGGTAGAGCTTCCCTTGGATCGCGCCGCCGAGGCACTTCAACGCGGACGCGGCGATCACCCCTTCGGGCGTGCCGCCGATCCCGAGCAGCAGGTCGACGTCGGTTCGGGGCGTCGCCGCGACGATCGCGCCGGCGACGTCGCCGTCGGTGATCAAGACGACGCGGGCACCGGCCTCCCGGACCTCGCGGATCAGGTCCTCGTGACGGGGACGAGCGAGGATCGTCGCGGTGATCTCCTCGGGCCGCTTGCCCTTGGCCTTCGCGACCTGTCGGATGTTCTCGGCGACCGGCGCGTTGATGTCGATCACGTCGGCGGCCTCTGGCCCGGTGGCGATCTTCTCCATGTAGAACGCCGGACCCGGGAAGAACATCGCGCCGCGCGGTGCGAGGGCGATCACGGCCAGCGCGTTCGGTTGGCCGACGCTCGTCAGGGTCGTGCCGTCGATCGGGTCGACGGCGACGTCCGTCTCGGGGCCGCTGCCGTCGCCGACGCGTTCACCGTTGAACAGCATCGGGGCCTGGTCCTTCTCGCCTTCGCCGATCACGACGACCCCGTCCATCGAGACGGAGTCGATCATCAACCGCATGGCGTCGACCGCCGCGCCGTCGGCGGCGATCTTGTCGCCACGGCCGACCCACCGACCCGCGGCGAGCGCCGCGGCCTCGGTCACGCGGACGAGCTCCATGGCGAGGTTCCGGTCGGGGCGCTGTGGGCTTCGGTCGGTCATCGCAGGACCTCCAAGATGTCACGCGGGTCGGCGTCGTGGGCGAGCACCCGATGGATGGCCGCATGGTACGGCAGGTCGAGTGCGTGGACCTCCGCGAGCCGGGCGACGTCGAGGGTCGAGTCGACGCCCTCGACCGTCAGGCCTCGCGCTTCCAGGTCCCGCAGCGTCGCCTCGGGCGCCTCCCCGGCGCCGACCAGCTCGCCGTACAGGCGGTTGCGGCCACCCAACGACGTCACGAGCTGGTCGCCGATGCCTGCGAGGCCGAACGCGGTCTCCGACCTGCCGCCCGCCGCCGTCACGAGTTCCACGATCTCGTGCGCGGCCTTCGTGAACAAGGCAGCCTTCGCGTTCTTGAAGTCCTCACCCGTCGGCTTGCCGATCCCGTCGAGCATGCCGAGCCCGATCGCCGCGACGTTCTTCATCATCGAGCACAGCTCGACGCCGATCACGTCGTCCGTGTAGGTGAGCTGGTAGCTCGGAGCGTCGAACGGCCTGCCGGCCTGCTCCGCGAGCTGCATCGACGAGCCCGCCCAGATGCTCGCGGTGGGGAGCCCGGACGCGAGCTCCGTGGCGAGGCAGGGACCCCCGACGCTCACGATCGGCACCCCTGCGAACTCCTCGGCGTAGACCTCGGACATGCGCTTGCCCGAGCCCGGTTCCATCCCCTTCGCGACACTGATCGCGACGAGCGCGCCCGCGACGTGGTCGCGGATCAGCGATGCCAGGGACCTCGCGCCGTGCGAGTTCGCGCCCAGCACGAGCAGCTGGGCCCCGTCGACCGCGGCATCGAGCTCATCGGGCCCGCAGACCTTGATCGAGGCCGGGAGGTGCTCGCGGAGGCTCGGGTGCTTCCCGTGCTCGGCGAGCTCCCGAAGCACGGGTTCGTCGTGGCTCGACCCCCACAACGTGACATCGTGACCGACGCGGGCGGCGTGCATCGCCACGGCGGTCCCCATGGCGCCCGCTCCGAACACCGCGGTTCTCGTCACGAGCGAACGATAATCGGGCTGTGCAACGCCGGCACGTCCTCTGGTTGGTGGTCGGGGTTTCCGCGGTCTCGACCTCGGCGATCTTGATCCGCGCGGCGAACGATGCCGACGTGCCGGCGCTCACGATCGCGTTCTACCGGTGTGCGCTCGCGAGCGTCGTGCTCGTCCCGCTCGCCTGGTTCCGCCATCGCGGTGAGCTCGCATCGCTCAGCCGGACCTCGCGACTGTTGCTGCTGTTGTCGGGCGTCGCGCTCGGGTGCCATTTCGCCGCGTGGGTCTCGTCGCTGCAGTACACGAGCATCGCGGCGAGCGCGGTGCTCGTCCAGACGATGCCGATCTGGGTCGCGCTCGCCGGGCCGCTGATCGGGGAGCGAACGTCGCGGCGCGGCTGGCTCGGGATCGGCGTGGCGCTCGTCGGGACGCTGGTGATCGCCGTGGGCTCGCCCACCGGTGGCGCCTATGCCAACCCGGTCCTGGGCGACGTGCTCGCCGTCGTCGGCGCCATGTTCGCCGCCGCCTACGTCGTGATCGGCCGACACGTGCGCCAGGAGATCTCGTTCATCGCCTATTCGGCATCGGTCGACGTCGTCGCTGCGACCTGTCTCGCTGCAGCGATGCTCGTGACGGGCACCCCGTTCTTCGGGTTCCCGACGGAGGCGTGGGTGTTGTTCGCCGCGATGACGATCGGTCCGCAGTTCCTCGGGCACACGGTGTTCAACCACCTCCTCGGGGAGCTGAAGGCCTCGGTCGTGTCGGTGGCGCTGCTCGCGGAGCCGGTCGGCTCGACCCTGCTGGCACTCGTGATCTTCCACGAGCGGCCCGGCGCGTTGGTCATCCTCGGCGCGGCGATCGTGCTCGCCGGTGTCGCGATCACTGTGCTCTCGGAAGCGGCTCGTCGTCCCGAGGTGCTGGCCTCGCCGGAGGGGTAGGGTCGCTCGATGGCCGAGACGCCGATCACGCTCGAGGACTGGCAAGAGGCTGCTCGCACGGTGCTCGCGCCGGGCGTGTTCGACTACATCGCAGGGGGCGCGGGCGCCGAGCGCACCCTTGCCGCCAACGAACGAGCCTTCGACGAGTGGGCGGTCTGGCCGTCGATGCTCCGGTCATCGGGAACACCCGACACGTCCACGTCGGTGCTGGGGACGAGCTTCTCCTTCCCCGTCGGGATCGCGCCCTGGGCCTTCCAATGGCAGGTGCATCCCGACGGCGAGGTGGCGACGGCCCGCGCGGCGGCGGCGGCCGGTGTTCCGATGTGCGTGTCCTCGACGGTGCTCGATCGGCTGGAGGAGATCGCCGGGAGCGGCGCCCAGCTGTGGTGGCAGCTCTACATCTGGCGGGACCGTGACGCGACAGCCGAGCTGCTGCGGCGGGCGAAGGTGGCGGGCTACCGTGCGCTCGTGTGGACCGTCGACGTGCCCGCGCTCGGCGTCCGGCACCGGGA
>JBKPRM010000105.1:0-4893 GCA_046734555.1 Actinomycetota bacterium
CCTCCTACTCGCTCCAGCTCCAGGTGATGGAGCGCGTGTGGCAGCTGGGGGACGAAAGCCCCCTGATCGACACCGCGATGGTCCCGCTGATGAACCACGCCGAGAAGCCGATCGCGCGTGCGCTGCTGCGGGAGCCCTGGCCGGCGGCTGACGGCACCGTCGCCGGCCCGCCGTTCGCGTGGGACCCGATGCCGCTGGATGAGATGCGCGCATCGGCCGGCCGTCTGGCGACGACGTTCGACCTCGGCCCCACGGTCGAGACCCTCGATCAGGTTGCCGCGCTCGGCGTCTGACCGATTACCGGCCACAGCCGGAACGGCGGTACAACCTGGGCCATGACGGACCTCGGAGAACGCGAGAACAACTGGTTCAAGTTCTATTTCGCCAGCTACTACAAGAAGTCGCCGTACCACCGGCGCGCGGTCGAGGCCGGCTGCACGAGCTGGGACCTGTACAACCACATGCTGATCCCGACGCTCTACGACGACGACGTCAAGGAGTACTGGCACCTCGTCAATCACGTGACGCTGTGGGACGTCGCGGTCGAGCGGCAGCTCGAGATCAAAGGGCCCGACGCCGCGCGGTTCACCCAACTGCTGACACCGCGAGACCTTTCGGCGACGCAGCCGGAGCAGTGCAAGTACGTGCTGATCTGCGCCCCCGACGGCGGCATCGTCAACGACCCGATCCTGCTCAAGCTCGCCGATGACCACTTCTGGCTGTCGCTCGCGGACTCCGACGCTTTGCTGTACGCGAAGGGGGTCCAGGCCTTGGCGAACATGGACGTCGAGCTCGGCGAACCCGACGTCAGCCCGCTGCAGATCCAGGGGCCGAAGTCGAAGCCGCTCGTGCGCAAGCTGTTCGGCGACGAGGTCGCTGACCAGCGCTACTACTGGCACAAGCAGACGGAGCTCGACGGGATCCCGGTCGTCGTGTCGCGGACCGGCTGGACGGCTGAGCTCGGCTACGAGGTCTACCTGCGTGACTCGTCGCGTGCGCTCGAGCTCTGGGACGCCATCGTCGGCGCCGGGGAGGAGTTCGAGCTGCGCGTGACGGCGCCGAGCGACCAGCGCCGCCTCGAGGCCGGCATCTTCAACTACGGCAACGACATGGACGTCAACGACAACCCGTACGAGGTGACCGGGCTCGAGCGGCTCGTCGAGCTCGACAACGACAACCAGGTCGTCTCGCGCGAGGCGCTCCAGCGGATCGAGCGCGAGGGCGTCAGCCGCAAGCTCGTCGGCGTCACGATCGACGGCCCACCGCTCGGCATGTGGCTCGAGGACTTCTGGCCGGTGCACATCGGCGGCGACGTGGTCGGAAGGCTGACGTCCGCCGGTCACTCACCGCGGCTCGACGCCAACCTCGGCTACGCCTGGGTGCCGATCGAGCATGCGGGAGCCGGGGAGCGCATCGAGATCGACTCGCCCGAAGGGACGATGACGGCGACCGTCACGGCGATCCCGTTCATCGATCCCAAGAAGGAGATCCCGGCGAAGGGCTGACGCTCACCGCACGCGATACGTGATGTGCGTCGCGAACGGTGACTGACGGGCGCGAACCGGTTCCAGCTCCACGTCGCCGCTGAACCCTTCGAAGAGGCGCTTCCCGGCGCCGAGCACGATCGGTGCGATCGAGATCGAGAACTCGTCGAGCACGCCCGCCGCGAGCGCCTGGCGGATCACATCGGCGCCGCCCATGATCGACACATCCTTCCCGTTCGCCGCCTCGCGCGCCCGCGCGACGGCCTGCTCCAGACCGTCGACGAAGATGAAGTCCTCGCCCGGCGGCTGCTCCTCGGGCCGGTGCGTGAGGATGAAGAACGGCAGGCCCCACGGGTTCTCGTCGCCCCAGTGCTCGGCGGCCTCGTAGGTGTTCCGCCCTCCGATCACGGCGCCGACGCCGGATACCATGTCGTCGAAGAACTCCTTGTCGGCGCCGGTCGGCTCACCTCGCACATCCTCGCCGTAGCGCCACGGGCCGCCGAAGACCCAGAAGTGCAGCCGCTCGCCGCCCTCGCCGAGGCCGTACTCGGGGCCGTCGTTCGGCCCGGTGATGTATCCGTCGACGGACGTGGTGATGCCGGCAACGACCCTCTGCGCCATCGATCCCTCCTGCTCCGACGTCGACACGATGCTCCCACCGGCCCGGGATTCGCCCAACGGCCCCTATCCGAACGGTGACGGCCTCGATACATTGTCGGGATGCGGAGCCGATCTTCTCGACACGTCCGCCCCGTGGTGGCCCTCGCCGCCGGAGTGAGCCTTCTCGGCGCGATCGTCCTGCAGGCTGGGCCGGCTGCGGCGGCCGACACCACTCCCCCGACCACCCCGAAGAACCTGCACGTCACGTCGGCGTCGCCGACCGCGATCGGTCTCGCCTGGAACGCCTCCACGGACGACGTCGGGGTCACGGCGTACCTGGTGATCAGGGACGGCACCAAGATCGACCGGGTCGGCGCGCCCCAGACGGCCTACTCCGACACGTCGGTCGCGGCCGACAAGAGCTACACGTACCGCGTGCGCGCCCGCGACGCGGCGGGCAACCGCTCGAAGGTGAGCAAGGCCGTCACCGCGAGCACCGCCGCGAGCGCCGTCGTCGCCGCGGCCGGCGACATCGCGTGCGACCCGTCGGACCCGAACTACCACGGCGGGAGCGGTACCTCGACCGCATGCCGGCAGAAGTACACGTCGGACATCATCGTGAACGGTGACTACGACGCCGTCCTCGCGCTCGGCGACCTGCAATACGACAGCGGTTCGCTGAGCGACTTCAACTCCGTGTACGACCCAACGTGGGGACGCTTCAAGTCGATCACGTATCCCGTCGTCGGGAACCACGAGTACGGGCAGTCCGGCGCGTCGGGCTACTTCGACTACTTCGGCAGCCGGGCGGGCGAGCGTGGGAAGGGCTACTACAGCTTCGACCTCGCCTCGTGGCACATCATCGCGATCAACTCGAACTGCGGTCAGGTCTCGTGCAGCGCCAACTCGACGCAGGAGCAGTGGCTCCGCGCGGACCTCGCCGCACACTCGAACGATTGCACGCTCGCGATGTGGCATCACGCGCGCTTCAGCTCGGGCCACGACGGCGACAACACGTTCATGCAGACGATGTGGAAGGACCTCGTCGACGGCAACGCGGAGATCCTGCTGAGCGGGCACAGCCACGACTACGAGCGCTTCGCCCCGCAGGACGCCAACGGCAATCTCGACACCTCGAACGGCGTCCGCCAGTTCGTGGTCGGCACGGGCGGCGCCTTCTTCACGGGCCTCGGCACGTCGTTCGACGACAACAGCCAGGCGCACCAGAACAACACCTACGGGATCTTGCAGCTCACGCTCCGGGCGGACGCCTACGACTGGCGGTTCGTGCCGGAGGCCGGTAAGACCTACAGCGACTCGGGCACCACCTCCTGCCACTGACGCGGGGTGGGGATCAGTTCGTGTGCGCGCGGAGCAGATGCGTCGTGCCGGACACGCCTTTGAGCTCGACGGATCCGATGTCCTGGAAGCCGATCCCCGTTTCGTCGGTCGCGTCGGCGACCGGTTGGGTCACGAGCACCTCGCCCGCGCGCGCGTAGTCGGCGATACGCGCGGACAGGTTCACGGTCTGGCCGAAGTAGTCGCCCTCCTGGAACAGGACCGGGCCGGCGGAGAGCCCCACGTGCACGGGCGGTAACCCGGCGGCGGGGAGGGTGTCGACCATCTCGAGCGCCGCCTTCACACCGGGACCCGGCTGGTCGAAGTAGAACATCACGCCGTCGCCCAACCACTTGATCGGCTTGCCGCCGTGCTGGACCGAGCACCGTTGGACGACGCGCGCGAGCGTCCCGGCCACCTCGGCCGACCGATCGTCCCCGTACTCCTGCGTCAGGCGCGTGTACCCCGAGATGTCGAGGAAACAGATCGCCGGCACGCGTTCGAGCTTGCTGTGGATCCCCGCCCGGTCCAGCACCTGCTCGAACCCCGAGATGATGTTGCCGGTCCAGTTGCGTGACTGTTGCGCGTGATACATCGCGAGGAACGCCTGGTCCATCAGCGGCGAGATGCGGTCGGCGAACTCAGGGTCGCCCATCTCGTCGAGCGACTTCCCCGCGGCGTAGGCCGGCTCGATCACCTCCGCGTACCACCAGGCAGCTTCCTGCTCGGAGGCGAGCCGCGTGCTGTTGCCCTGCACGCGGAGCAGGCGCTCGATGGAAGCGGGAGCGAAACCTTGCTCCACCTGCACCTCGATGACCGGCAAGATCGCGAGCTCGTCCTCGCGCATGCGGTCGTCGGGGTCGGGGGGCGCCATCCCGAGCGCCTCGCGGATCAAGGTGACGAGCTCGATCGGCACGCCGGTTCGCTCGCTCGCCTCGCGGAACGTCTCGCCCGACAGCGTCGAGAACCGGTCGTAGGCCTCCCCGTCGAGGAATTTCAAGGAGAGGGTCCCTTGTCGCAACGCCGCGCCCACGGCGTCCACCGGGATGCCGGCCCCCTCCAGGGACTTCGCCAGCGCCATCCGGCGGACGTCGCCGGCGGAGAACCCGCCCGGCGTCGACGAGACGACGCCGAGCTCGAGCAGCCGATCGAGGTAGGAGGGTTCGATGCCCGCCCGCTCCGCGGCCGCCTCGCGTGTGTACGCGGATGCCACGGAGCGAGCCTATCGCTCTAGCCGATGTCGCAGAACGGGAAGCATGGCCGCTCCGTGTGCAGTCCGTGATACGGCGAGACGCGAACCGTACGAGCGCCGGGCACTCCGCCGAGAACGACGCGTCGATACGAAACGTTGTTGGCGAGCGTCGACTCGTACAGGACGTGCCGCGGATTCGCGATGATCTTGACGTAGTACGTCCCGTTCGCGAGACCCGTGATGTCGAAGCTCTGGCCGGGCAAGGACTGCGTATATGTG
>JBKPRM010000106.1:0-3414 GCA_046734555.1 Actinomycetota bacterium
GCGCACCCCGACGCGAACATCATCTTCGGCGCGATGGTCGACGAGAAGCTCGACGACCAGGTCTGGGTGACCGTCGTCGCGACGGGCTACACCGAGCGCAAGCCGCGCGCGAGCGAGCGCCGGCGCATCGAGGAGCCGGAGGGCGAGCCGCGCATCGAGCGCCGCAACGCGCCCCCGGCGCCGAGCTCGACGCGTCGCACGGGCCTGGGCGTGACGGAACTCGACGTGCCTGAATTCATTCCGCGTCGATAATTCCGCCCATGAAGGGCATGGTCGCGGCCGGCCATCCGCTGACGGCGGAGGCTGGCGCGCGCGTACTTCGCGAGGGTGGCAATGCGGTCGACGCCGCAATCGCCGCCATGCTCACGTCCTGGGTCGCCGAGCCGCTGCTCACGGGGCCCGGCGCCGGCGGCTACATGCTGGTCGCCGGGGCGGGCGAGCCGGAGACGCTGCTGGACTTCTTCGTCGCGGCGCCGGGGTTCGGGTCGTCCAACGGCCACTGCGACCTCGAGGCCGTCGAGGTCTCGTTCGGGGACGCGACGCAGGTCTTCAACGTCGGTCCGGCGTCGGTGGGCACCTACGGGAACCCGGCTGGGATCGAGGAGGCTGCCCGGCGCTGGGGGACGGTCCCGCTCGCGGATCTCGCCGCTCCTGCGGCCGCTCATGCTCGCGCAGGCGTGCCGACGAACGAGGTCCAGGCCTACATCGGCGCGATCCTCGAGGGGATCGTGCGCGAGCGCCTGCTGCGCGAGGGCGACATCTTCCAGGACGCCGAGCTGGCCGCGACCATCGAGCGGCTCGGGACGGACGGGGCCGCGCCGTTCTACAGCGGCGACATCGCGGCGGCGGTGATCGCCGAGCTTGAGCCGCGCGGCAGCGCGCTGACCGCCGAGGACCTGGCGCGCTACGAACCCGTCGCGCGCGAGCCGATCCGCGTGTCCTACCGTGACCGCGAGATCCTCACGAACCCGCCGCCCAACGCCGGCGGGACGCTGCTGGCGATGGCGATGGCGCTGCTCGAGGAGTCGGTCGGTGACCCCGACGAGGTCGCGCTCGCCCACATCATGGAGGTCGTGCAGGCCCGCCGGACGCCGGAGTTCGTCTCGAAGCTCGGGTCGACGACGCACATCTCGGTGCTCGACGGCGAGGGCCGGGCGTGCTCGGTGACGTGCACCAACGGCGAGGGCTCCGGCGTGTGGATCCCGGGCACCGGCATCCACGTCAACAACATCATGGGCGAGGAGGACCTCAACCCGCTCGGGTTCTTCGCCTTCCCGCCCGGCCGGCGGATGCCGTCGATGATGGCGCCGACGGTCGTCCAAGGCCCCACAGGCGTCGAGCTCGTGCTCGGCAGCGCGGGCTCGAACCGCATCCGCTCGGCGATCCTGCAGACGATCGTCGGCGTGATCGACCGCGGCCTGTCGATCCGCGACGCTGTGAACGCGCCTCGGCTTCACTTCGAGGAAGGCATCGTGTTCACCGAGCCCGGAATCGACAACCACCTCCTGCGCCAGGCGGGGCGGACGGTGCAGCCGTTCCGCCGGCCCAACGTGTTCTTCGGCGGGGTGCAGGCGGTCGAGCGCGATCCGGCGACTGGCGCCCTCACCGGCGCCGGTGACCCGCGCCGTGGCGGTGCGGTGGTCCCCGCGTGAAGCGCCTGGCCGTCGCCGTCCTCGCCCTGATCGCAGTGGGCTGCGGCCAGCCGTCGGCCGACCTGTTCACCATCACCCGCGCCGGCTCGATCCCCGGGGCCAAGCTGCGCATGCGCGTGACCGACGACGGCCACGTCTCCTGCAACGGCGGCACGTTGCGCGAGATCACGAGCAGCCAGCTGATCGACGCGCGCGAGGTCACGCGCGAGCTGTCCAAGCCGGCCAAGAACCACGTCAGCCTTCCGGCCAAGCCAGGCTCGACGCTGGACTACGCGGTCACGATCGACGGCGACACCGTGCGGTTCGCCGACAACGCCGCGGGGCAGAGCGCCGAGATGTACCAGGCCGCGCTGCTGGTGCGCGAGCTGGCGAAGGGACCCTGCGGCCTGGCGCGTTAAGCCGTGTTGACAGCGCATCCCGGGATCTGGGTCAATCGGCCTAGATCCCGAGAGGAGGGGGCGATGCTTAGGGTCGAGCAGCTCTTCAGGGGCGCGGCGCTGGCCATGCTGGCGGTGCTGGCGATTGCCGCCGGGAACGCGGTCGCCGCGCCGCAGAAGATCTCGTGGAGCAAGTGCTTCAGCCAGTTCGGCGACTTCCAGTGCGGCACCCTGCAGGTCCCGCTGGACTACGACCAGCCCAACGGCACGACGATCTCGATTGCCGTCACGCGGCTGCGAGCCACCGATCCCGTCCACCGGATCGGATCGCTGGTGCTGAACCCCGGAGGTCCTGGCGGGTCGGGCGTCGAGTACGTCGTGTCCGCGGGACCCGCGCTCTACACGCCGGAGGTGCGGGCCAGATTCGACCTCGTGGGGTTCGACCCACGCGGCGTCGCACGTAGCTCGGGGCTGCGCTGCTTCGGCTCGGCCGCCCAGCAGGAGCAGGCGTTCACGCCGTTCGCCTTCCCGACGACTCAGGACGAGCTCGCGCAGTGGATCGCCGCCGACCAACGGCTCACCGACGCCTGCGACCAGCGCGGCGGAAGGATCGCGGATCACATGGCGACCGCTGACGTCGCGCGCGACATGGACAGCCTTCGCGCGGCGCTCGGTGATGCACGGCTGACCTACGCGGGCATCTCGTACGGCTCCTACCTCGGCGTGACCTACGCGAACCTGTTCCCCGACCGGGTCCGTGCGCTCGTCGTCGACGGGATCCTCGACCCGGTCGCGTGGTCGACCGGGTATGGCAACGACGCCGCGACGTTGCCGTTCTCGACCCGCGAGGGCAGCCACGCCAGTGCCCAGGCGACACTCGAGGAGTTCTTCCGGCTCTGCGATGCGGCCGGCAGCGGGTGCGCCTTCTCGGGCGGGGCGGCTGCGCGCTATGCCGCGCTTGCGGACAAGCTGCGTGCAAATCCCGTGCCGGTCGTGTTCCCGGACGGGACGTCGGGCGTCCTGCGCTACTCGGACCTGATCGGGCTCACGCTCGGTGGCATGTTCGACTCGCACTCGTGGGCAGACCTGGCCGCACTGCTCGCCGACATCGAGGCGCAGGCGAGCGCGGCGCGGATCGGCAGCCGCGTCGGGCAGTTCCTCCGTTCGCCGGCATACCTACCGAAGCGCGGCTTCCCGCATTACCAGGGCTTCCTCGAAGCGTTCCCGGCGATCGCATGCGCGGACAGCAACAATCCGTCGTCGTACGACGCCTGGTGGAACGCCGGACTGGCGGCCGACGCGAACTCGTACTTCGGGAGCATCTGGACGTGGGCCTCGGGGATCTGCGGGTCGTGGGACCGGACGGATGCCGATCGGTACATGGG
>JBKPRM010000107.1:0-3554 GCA_046734555.1 Actinomycetota bacterium
ATGCAGGGCGGTCCGCTCGAGCACTGCATCGCCGGAAAGGCGGTGTGCCTGCACGAGGCGATGCAGGACGACTTCAAGGACTACGCGATGCGCGTGGTGCGCGACGCGCGGGCGCTGGCCTCGGCCTTGCAGGACGAGGGCATCCGGATCGTGTCGGGCGGCACCGACTCGCATCTGATGCTCGCCGACGTCCGTCCGCTCGACATCGATGGCAAGCGCGCCGAGGCGGTCCTCGATGAGGTCCAGATGGCGGTCAACAAGAACCAGATCCCCTTCGACCCGAACCCGCCGTCGGCGCCCTCGGGGCTCCGGCTCGGCACGCCGGCGTGCTCGACGCTCGGGATGGATGAGCCCGAGATGCGCGAGATCGGCAGCATCATGGGCGACGCGTTGCGCAACCCCGACGACGAGGGCACGAAGGAGAAGGCGCGGGGGCGCGTCGGCGATCTGATGCAGCGCTTCCCGCTGTACGCATAGCGGTGACACCCTTGCGGCCTCCGGCCCCGGCGCACACACTGCGAGGGACGTGAGCTCCTACTTCGTGGTGTTCGCGGTGGCCGCCGCGGTGACCGCCGCGACCACGCCCCTCGTGCTTCGGTTCGTGACGCGTATCGGAGCGATCTATCAACCGAACGACCGGACGGTGCACCAGGTGCCGCGCCCGACGATGGGCGGGATCGCGATGTACCTGGGGCTCGTCGCGGCCCTGATCGTGGCGTCCGTGCTGCCGTACTTCTCTCTGGCGACGAAGACCTCGGCGCTGCCGACGCTCGTGGCGTGCACCCTGATGCTCGGTCTCGGGATCGTCGACGACACCTGGGGCGTCACGGCGCTGACGAAGCTCGTCGCACAGATCTTCATCGCGGGCGTGCTCGTGTTGTTCGGCGTCGCCTTCAACTATTTCTGGCTGCCGGGCTACGCCACGTTCGTCCTTTCGGGGGACCTCCGGGTGATCGTGACGATCGCGTGGGCCGTGGGCGTTCCCAACGCGGTGAACCTCGTGGATGGCCTGGACGGCCTCGCTGCCGGCATGGTCGCCATCGCCGCCACCGCCTTCTTCATCTACCTGGTCCGCAACGACGGGCCCTTCGGGCTCGCGTCCGACGCGGCGATGCTCGCGGCGATCACCTGCGGCATCTGCGTGGGCTTCCTCCCGTGGAACTTCTATCCGGCCAAGATCTTCATGGGCGACGCGGGGTCGATGCTCCTCGGGATGCTGCTCGCGATCACGACGATCCAAGGGGTCGGCAACAACCTCACGCCGCCGACCGCCGGCGACATCGCGGTCGTGTTCGGTGCGATCGCGGTGCTCCTGATCCCGTTCCTGGATGTCTTGCTCGCGGTCATCCGCCGGACGCGCAAGGGGGTCGGGATCGCGCACGCGGATAAGGAACATCTGCACCACCACCTGATGGGCATCGGGCACGGGCACCGGCAGGCGGTGCTCCTGATGTACCTGTGGAGCGCGCTGGTCTCGGGCAGTGCCCTGGCGATCGGCATCATCAACGGGCGGCTGTACGTCGGGGCTATCCTCGTCGCGACCAGCACCCTGTTCCTGGTTACCGCCTTGCCGCGCCTCGGGCGGCGTCCGAACGGCAACGGGCGCAACACCGCCCCCCGGGGATCTGCCAAGGGCCAGGATACGAAGGCGGGCAACGCCTCACGGGGCACGTGAGCTGCCCGCCGGCCGGACATCCGCTCGGTAGGCCCTTCCGTATAACCCGGTGGCAGGACCCTTCGATGTTGAAGGGTGTTCAAACGAGCCTTCGCCGGGTGATAATCGCCGCCGCTCGTGGGAACATCCGCCGCAGTGCAAGGACAGGGGGTTGATGCGTGACCGAGATCGACGTGCGCCTCGAGCGTGTCTCCAAGCTCTTCGGGGGTCTCGCCGCGGTGGACGATCTCTCCCTCGACATCGCGGAGGGTGAGTTCTTCAGCCTCCTCGGCCCGTCCGGCTGCGGCAAGACGACGACACTGCGGATGATCGGCGGCTTCGAGGACCCATCGCTCGGCACCGTCTACCTGGGCGGACGCGACGTGACCGACGACCCGCCGTACAAGCGAGACGTGAACACCGTGTTCCAGTCCTACGCGTTGTTCCCGCACCTGAACGTCCACGAGAACGTGGCGTTCGGTCTTCGCCGGAAGAAGATCCCGGGCGAGGAGATCGAGCGGCGCGTGAAGGACGCGATGAGGCTGGTCGACCTCGTCGGCTTCGAGGAGCGCAAGCCCCCGCAGATGTCGGGCGGCCAGCAGCAGCGCGTGGCGCTCGCTCGGGCGCTCGTCAACAGCCCGAAGGTCCTGCTGCTGGACGAGCCGCTCGGTGCGCTCGACCTCAAGCTTCGCAAGAAGATGCAGCTGGAGCTGAAACGGATCCAGCAAGAGGTCGGCATCACCTTCATCTACGTCACGCACGACCAGGAAGAGGCCATGACGATGAGCGACCGGATCGCGGTCATGCGCCATGGTCGGATCGAGCAGCTCGGGCAACCCGAGCGCGTCTACGAGAACCCCGCGACGGAGTTCGTTGCGGGGTTCCTCGGCGCCTCCAACCTGCTCGAGGGCGAGGTCAAGGAGGCCAACAACGGGATGAGCACGGTGCTACTGGCACACGGCGGGACCGTGACGGTGCCGGGTCAGCGCATCCCGGCCGACGCCGGCTCCCGCGTCAAAGTCGGTGTCCGACCTGAGAAGGTCGAGATCTCCAGGGGCGGCGTCGCTGTGAACGGCCGCAATAGCATCGAGGGCACCGTCACGATGATCACCTACATCGGGGTGAGCCACCAGTTCAAAGTGTCCACGCCGGACGGAGCCGTGTTCACGGTATACGTCCAGAACCTCGGCGCCGAGGAGACGCCGCGCCAGGGTGAGGGCGTCACCCTGTCCTGGAAGCCTGAATACACGTTCGCGGTCGCGCCCCAAGACGACCTCGACATGGAGGAGGAAGACGAATGACCAGCGATCCGAAGATGCAGCCGGGGCAGTCGGCCGCGTGGGCGCGCGGCATGACCTCGCGCCGGATGTCGCGCCGCGACATGATCAAGCTCGGCGGCGCATCGGTCGGCACTCTCAGCCTTGCATCGATCCTGGCCGCGTGTTCGAAGGCGAGCTCTGGCGGCACCTCCGGCGCAGCCCCGGCCGTGGACTTCGATCCAGCGAACGCCGGCAACACGATCAACTTCTCGAACTGGCCCCTGTACATCGACAAGGCGCACGGCGGCTATCCATCCCTTGAGCTGTTCAAGAAGCAGTACGACATCCAGGTCAACTACAACGACGAGATCAACGACAACGCATCGTTCTTCGGCGAGATCCAGCCGCAGCTGCAGGCCGGCCAGGACACCGGCCGCGACATCATCGTGATCACGAACGGCGAATACCTCGCCGCGCTGATCACCAACGGATGGGCGACTGAGCTCGACACCTCTCGCAGGCCGAACTTCGATGCCAACGCCGCGTCGTGGGCGAAGAGCCCGGTCTACGACGAGGGCAACAAGCACACCATGCCCTGGCAGTCCGGGATCACGGGCATCGGGTACAACACCGATCTGGCC
>JBKPRM010000108.1:0-5157 GCA_046734555.1 Actinomycetota bacterium
GTCGTTGCGAGCAACGAGAACGCGATGCGTTCGGTCATCGACACCGCCAACGGCGCGAGCTCGATCGAGGACGACGCCGTGTTCCAGGGTGTGATGGGCCGTCTGCCTGAGGACAACCTCGGGTTCGCGTTCGTCAACATCCACGAGCTCGTGTCGGCGTTGGATTCGATCCCGCCGGGCATCATGCCGACCATGCCGTCGACCGCCGAGCTCGACGCCGTCCAGGGGGCAGGCATGGCGGTGACCGCCCAGCCCGATGGGCTCGCCCTCGACACCGTCGTCACGACGGACCCCGCCAAACTCACGCAGGAGCAACGCGACGGGCTCACCGGCGGTCAGGACCCGAACCCACTGCTGGCGCTCACCCCCGCGAACGCCTACGCGGTCGTCGCGTCGTCGTCTGGCGCCGGAGGCCTCGGCACGAACGGCCCGCGGTCCATCGGCGATGCGCTCGATCAGATCGGGCAGGTTGACCCCTCGGCGGCACGCGCGATCGCGCGACTGCACGTGCAGCAGCTGTTGGCGCATCTGACCGGAGACATGGCTGTCGAGATCGGCCCCGGGTCGGCGCTCCTTCCCATCGGCGCGACAGCGACGATCGGGATCGACGACCGAGTCGCGGTCACGAACTGGCTCGACAGGTACCTGCCTGTGTTGCTGGAGCAGGCCGATGCGCCGGAGGCAACGAAGCCGAAGATCACCTCGCAGGATCACGCCGGCTCCACGATCACGTCGCTGCTGGGGACGCAGGGGGTCACGGTCTCATGGGCGGTCCTGGATCACGCCGTCGTGATCGGTCTCACGCCTGCGGACGTGGCGGCGGTGATCGATCTCAGCCAGGGCAACGGCAGCGCCATCACGACCGATCAGGGATTCACGTCCGCGACCGCGGCGGTTCCCGGAACGAGCAACGTCGTCTACGTGGACGTGCAGGCGATACTTACTGCGGTGAAGGGATTCCTGCCGCCCGACGCGTATCAGCAGTTCCTCGAGCAGGGTGGCCGCGACATCGAGCCCATCGAGGCCGTCGTGGCGGGGGGAACGTCCGACGAGAACGGCACGACCGCCCGGGTCGTGTTCAGGGTTCCCTGAGCGAACGAGAAGAGTGACAAGAAGGTCGACGCGGGGTTGACCGCTCTCGCGGGTCGGGTGTACAAAGTCATCGAGAGGTCGTTGGAGCCTTCGGGTTTCGGCGGCCTCTCACTTCATGTCCGGAACTCCTTGTGTCGCCCATCGTCGTACGCCACGATTGGGCGGCTCGCGGAGCCTTCCCGTTCCCCTCCGCGCGCCTGGGCATGAAGAAACACGTCGTGCAGACCGAAGCGCTGGAGATCGTCGACGAGCAGGGGCACGTTCGTCTCCGGATCGGCGTGTCCACCGATCAACAACCCTTCATCTCGATGCTCGACCTGAGCGGCGTCGTGCGTGCTCGGTTCGGCGTCCAGGGCGACGGCGCGGCGGGCATCGCGATCGGCGACGAGAACGGCAAGATCCGGGCGACGATGGGCCTGGCTTCGGACGGCTCGGCCTCGCTCGCGTTCGGCGACAAGAACGGCAGGATGCGGGCCAAATTCGGTCTGAGCCAAGACGCCTCGCCCACGATGGAGATCGAGGTCGAGGGGAGCGAGCTCCACCACCAGAACCGCTTGGCTGAGCAGGGAACCCCGACGCTCGGCCTCTACGACCAGCGTGGGAAGGCGCGGATCCGGCTCGGGTTGACGGCCGACGGCGCGCCGGTCATGCGCCTGCTCGATCGCGAGGGAACCGTGCGGGCGCTCGTCGGTCTCGCGAACGACGAGTCGCCGTTCGTGCAGTTCCTCGACGGCTCGGGCAAGAAAGCGATCTGGACCCAGCGGTAGCAGCGCCGGTCTGCGCCCAGGATGTCGCCCGCGATGCGTGACCTCGTCGAGCTCCTGCACGACGCGCCGTTGATCGACGGGCACAACGACCTGCCGTGGGCGATCCGAACGTTCCGCCTCGAACATCCAGATGAGCCCGAACCCGACGTGGCAGGGCCGACACCGCGATTCATGACCGATCTGCCGCGCCTTCGCGCGGGCGGCATCGGTGGTCAGTTCTGGTCCGTCTACGTGCCGTCGGATCCGCCGGGTCATCACGCGGTGACCGAGACGCTCGAGCAGATCGACGAGGTGTACCGCTTGGTCGACCGGCATCCCGACCGGTTGGCGTTGGCCCGCACCGCAGATGACGTGGAGCGGATCGCGGGCTCAGGACGGGTCGCGTCCATGATCGGCGTCGAAGGTGGTCAGTCGATCGGCTCGTCGCTGGGCGCGCTGCGCGTGCTCGCCCGGCTCGGCGCCGGCTACATGACGCTCACCCACAACGACGACACGCCGTGGGCGGACTCCGCGACGGGCGAGCATGCGCACGGGGGGCTCACCGGCTTCGGCGAAGAGGTCGTTCGCGAGATGAACCGCCTCGGCATCGTGGTCGACCTCAGTCACGTCTCCGACGACGTGATGCGACAGGCGATCGAGGTGAGCGAGGCGCCGGTGCTGTTCTCCCACTCGTCGGCGAGAGCGCTCGCCGACGTGCCGCGCAACGTCCCCGACGATGTCCTCGAGCTCGTCGGCCGCACCGGTGGCGTCGTGATGGTCGCGTTCGTGCCGAGCTTCGTGACCCGGGCCGGTGCCGAGCAGAACCGCCGCGGCTGGGTCGAGATGCGCCGGTTGCGCGAGGAGCATCCTGGGGATCCCGTCGCCGTCGAGAAGGCGATCGACGAGTGGTACCTCCGACAGGAGCAGATCCACGTGACGCCGGCCGAGGTGGCCGACCACATCGACCACATGAGGGCCGTCGCGGGGATCGAATCGATCGGCGTCGGCGGGGACTACGACGGCGTGCCGTCGATGGGAGAGCAGCTGAGCGACGTCTCGACGTACCCGTTGGTCTTCGCGGAGCTCAGGGCGCGTGGCTACACGGACGACGAGCTCATGAAGGTGGCCGGGCGGAACGTGTTGGCGCTGATGCGGCGGGCTGAGGCGGTGGCGGTTCGCCTTCGGAGCGAGCGGCAGCCCTCCACCGCAACGATCGAGCAGCTCGACGGAGCCTGACCGGGCCGTTCACCGAGCCTTCACCAGAAGGACCCTCTCGACCGGTGGCACGGGCCGTTGCCTTCGGGTAGAACCGACAACACGAACGGCGGCTTCAACGACATCCGCGGCATGTACGGCGACGACACCGAATCCGGTCTCGCGGGCAACGACTGGCTCGACCTGCACACCACCTGGAGCAGGGACCACCTGTACGGCGCGCCGGCGACGACAAGCTCGACGGAGGCACCGGCAAGAAGGTCGACGTCCCTGGACGGTGAGGACGGCACCGACCGATGCCGCAACGGTAGGATCATGCGCAACTGCGAAGTCATCATCTAGCGCAGCCGGGTCCCGCGCCCGCTGCTACGGTGACGCCGTGACCTCGTTGATGGAAGACGCGTTCGCGCACCACGTCTGGGCGACGCTTGCCCTGGCCGACGTGTGCTTGTCCCTACCGCCGGAGCAGCTGCAGACGACGGTTCCCGGCACGTATGGATCGATCCACGACACGATGCGTCATATCGTCGGCGCCGACGCGTCGTACCTCTACGTCACGAGCGCCAAGACGTTCACCCCGATCGATGAGGAGGCGATGAGCTTCCAGGAGCTGCGCGACCAGATGGCGACGCACGGGGAGTGGTGGTCGAGGGTGTTGGCCACGGCCGACCCCGACCGCATGCTCACGCGCAACCGGGACGACGGGTCTGCCACACATGCGCCGCTCAGCATCCGCCTGGCGCAGGCGGTTCACCACGGCACCGACCACCGCAGCCAGATCTGCACCGCGCTCACCACGTTGGGGGTCGAGCCGCCCTTCGTCGACGTGTGGGACTACGGCGAGCAGGTCGGCACCGTCACCGAGGATCCGCCAAGCAGCTAGGCGCTTCGGCGCTCGCGCTTGTCCTCGTACAACCGGCCGTCGGCCTGCGCGATCGCGATCAGGTCTTCGAGCGCTTCGGGTTGTCCGGATCGAACCTGGCCGACCCGATCGAGACGGTGACCTCGTCGCCTGTCCATTGCCTCGTAGCTACACTCAGGGTCCAGGGGACGTAGCTCAGTTGGTAGAGCACCTGCTTTGCAAGCAGGGGGTCGTCGGTTCGAGTCCGATCGTCTCCACGAAGAGAACGTGGTCCGGACAGATCCCGCTATCGGCCTCACCCGGGATCACCTGCGGTTGCTCGAGGACTGGCGCCTCGTCCTCGTCTTGAGGATGAGGATTGATGCTTGTTTGAGGTGGCCAGCACGAGGGTGACCGCCAGCACAGCCGAAGAGAAGTTTCGGATGGGGGGGTAGGTCGGCGGTCTCCTCTTGCCGAGTTGGGCGAGGTAAATGCGGTGGCTGACGGCAGGTCAATCGCGACCACGTCTTGACCGGGCATCGGAGACGGGGTGTACGGTCGGCGGAACGCAACCCCGGAGCTATCGGTCATGCGCAAGATCGCGTTCCGTATCTGCCTTGCAATCGTCACGACGTTCCCGCTGTTGGGCGGCGCCCGCCCCGCCGAGGGAGCAACTCCCACCTGGTCGGGGTATCTGCTCGGTCCGCGACACTCGTCCTTCAATGTCGCCGCGACCACCTGGACGCCCGCGAGCGCCGCGTCCTTCGGCATCGACTGGTCGTTCAGCGACGCCCCCCCGACGATGACCGGACAGTCGGGTCGCGGCTTCAACGCTAGTCCGACGGTTTCAGGCGGGTCCGTCTACATCGGCTCGAACACCGGCGTGTTCTCCGCGATCGATGAAGCCACCGGCCTCGAGCGGTGGCATCGCTCGCTCGGCTACGTGACCACGAAGACCTGCAACGCGCGCGGTATCACGTCGACGGCGACCGTCGCACCCGATCCGACCCGCGGAGGCCAGGCAACCGTCTACGTCGGCGGTGGCGACGGCTACCTCTACGCGCTCAGGGCGAGCGATGGCTCGATCGTATGGAGGTCGTTCGTCGTCTCCATCGGAACGAGCCAGAACACGGGATACAACTGGTCCTCCCCCACAGTGATCGGCGGACGGATCTTCATCGGGATCTCATCGCAATGCGACAAGCCACTTATACGGGGAGGGCTGCGGTCGTTCGACCAGGCAAGCGGCGCCCTGCTCCATAC
>JBKPRM010000109.1:0-3001 GCA_046734555.1 Actinomycetota bacterium
TCACCGCCTGCTGCATCCGCGCCGACAGCTGCTGGTGCGACTCCCCCTCCTCGGGATACAGCACGTCGCCATAGCGCATCGTCACGACGGGGCGGCCGGGCCTCGGCCACCAGCGACCCTTGGGCATCGCCTGATACGCACCGACGATCGCGATCGGCACGACCCCGACCCCGAGCTCGATCGCTAGGCGCGACGCGCCGTGACGGAACCGCTGCATGTGCCCGTCCGGAGACCGGGTTCCCTCCGGGAACAGCACGAGCGACCACCCGTCGTCGACGAGCTCGCGCGCCTTGTCGATCGCGGTCCGTCCGCCGCGGCCGCGGTCGATCGGGAACGCTCCGTAGACGAGCGCGGTGAACGCCTGGCGCCACCACACGTCGAAGAAGTAATCGCGCGCCGCGCCGACCGCGGTCTTGCGCTGCCAGCGCTCGGGCAGCGTCGTCATGATCAGGGTCGCGTCCAGATGGCTCGAGTGGTTCGAATAGAAGATCACCGGGCCCGGGACGTCCTCGAGCTTGTCGGTCCCGTACACGCGGAGCGACAGCTCGGTCTTCACGATCGATCCCATGCCGACGCGCAGGATCACCCGGCGCGCCGCGACCCCCGCCTTCGACCGAGCCCAGTCCGTCGGGAACCCAGCGTCCTCATGCGGCTCCGTGTAGGGCTCGGCTGAGCGCGGCACCAACGGCCGCCGTCCCCAGCGGAACCCTCGCGCCAGTTCCCGCAGCTCGCCGAACATCACTGCACGTCCGCGATCATGATCGGCGGCGCGTGGAAGTACGTGATCGACGGCGACGAGCCGACGGTGTCCTTCGCCATCTCCAGCGCGTCACGCAGCGAGTCCGCACGCCGGTAGCCGAGCCGCGCGACCGACTTGGGCTCCCCGCCCACGAAGATCACGTCGCCGCAGTGGTCGCGCCCGTGCGCGCCCCAGTACCACATGTAGAAGGGATGCACGCCGTGATACGCGTGCGACGTGCGGTACAGGTGGATGTACCAGGGGTCCTTCGCGTAGCGCTCCTCGTAGGTCGCCTCGATCTGCTTCGGATCGGTGGTGTCGGCGAGCACCTCCTCGAAGAAGTCGATGTAGCTCGGGTGGTGGATCGTGTGGAACTCCCACGGCACCGGGTGGAACAGGATCGAGACGCCGCCCTCACGCACGATCGGCTTGTTCCGGTACATGTTGAACAGGTAGCCGAGCCCGAGGCAGTGCACGAGGATCGGGTTCAGCACCGAGTTCACGTTGTACGGCCCGATGTACGGGACGCCGAACACCGCGATGTCCGCCTGCCCCTGGACCTCCACGAGTTGCTGGCGGTGCAGGTTCTCGAGCGTGCGGTCGTGGACCGCCTCGACCTCGCCCGCGTTGATCCCGGTCACCTTGTCCGGAGCCTCGATCCGCCGGAAGAACTCGCGGCGCACCCGTGGCGGCGCGAGGTCGTTCCCCTTCTTCGCGGCGGCCATCAGCGCCTGATCCTTGGCCGACCACTCCCACTCCCGCTTGTTCAGGAATCCGAGCTGTGAGGGGAACGTGTCGGCGTTCAACGTCGTTTCGATCTGGAAGACCTTGATGCCTTGATCGCGCAGGTACCGGCCCATCCTGATCGAGGAGTCGTTGATCGCGCTGTGTCCCTCTCGGGGGTCCATGTACGAGCGCGAGTGCAGCATCGTGTTCACGTTGTGGTGATGCTTCAGGCTCTCGTACCCGGCGAGCCCGATCGCGACCGACTTGTGCCCGCCGTCCATCGCGACCAGGTTGATGTTGACGTAGACGATCAGGTCGGACTCGGCGGCGCGCTTCTGGATCTGCACCGTCTCGCCGTGGTCGGTCTGCCCGACGACCGTCATGTTCGCGCCGTCCTCGGCGTCGAGGTTGTAGAGCGCCTTCGGCCAGAAGGAGCGATAGACGCGCTCGCCGACCATCCGCCGGATCTCCGCCGCGGTCATCCGCCGGTGCAGCGCCGTCGCGACGACGATCTCGAGGTCGTCGACGCCGGCCTGAGCTGCGAGCTCGATCACCTGCTCCAGGATGCGTTGCCGCACATCGGGTGTGATCATGGGCGGCAGGGGGATCGAGATGTCGTCGACGGCGATCGTGAGCTTCATGCCGGCGCGCAGCAGCTCGGGCAGCGGCTTCGAGTCGCCGGTTGGGTTCAGCAACGCGTGCCGGATGCTCGCGTTCAGGTCCTGCAGGCCGGGGAGCGAGTCCGGCGGATAGATCACCTTCGTCCCGAGCGGGAACTTCTGCATCCGGTAGCCCTCGCCCTCGTGCACGAGCAATGGGGGGGTTCGTTCATCGACGTCGAGGACGAATCCTGGCCGTGGCATGTGTACGTCTCCTCAGTCTTGCGGGCGGAATGCAACCTTGAACGTGCCGAGCGAGCCGGCGGACATCGCGTGGTCGATCGCGTCGCGCCAGCTGGCGAGCGGATACGTGGCACCGACGAGCTGCTCGAGGTGCGGCAGGTTGCCGGCGGCGCCGATGGCGGTCTCGAAGTCTCGCGAGGTCGCCGTGTAGGCCCCCACGAGCTCGAGTTCGCGGAACCACACCGGCGTCAGGTCCGCGCCGGACCCCGGGATGCCGCTGACGACGACTCGGCCGCCGGCCTTCGTGGTTCGCAGCGCCAGGTCGAGGGCGCTCTTCGAGCCCGTGCACTCGAGCACGACGTCGGCGCCGCCGAGCAAGAAGTCTTGGCCGCGCTCGGGCGTGAGCTTGACCGCGCTGGTGTGGCGGCGGACGGCCTTCGTGGCGTGCTCGGGCCGGACGATCTCATCGGCGCCGGCGAGCTTCGCGGCCGCGCGTTGCTTCTGGTGTTTGGCCACCACGATCACGTGCCCGGGCTGCGCGAAGAGCTTGAGTGCGATGAGGGTGAGCAGCCCGACGGTTCCGGCGCCCACGACCACCACGGTTTCGCCGGGTTGCACGTTGGCGCGGGCAGCGGCGTGCAGCGCGCATGCGAACGGTTCGATCAGCACCGCCACCTGATCGCTCATATCCCCA
>JBKPRM010000110.1:0-5432 GCA_046734555.1 Actinomycetota bacterium
GGCCCCCCGGCGTTCGTGGTCACCGACACGTCCGCGGATGAGGGCGTCGCCTCCGGCAAGATCACGTTCACCGTCGTGATGACGAGCAGCACCGGCGGCACCCAAACGGTCGACTACGCGACCCAGGACGGCATCGCGGTCGCCGGGTCCGACTACACGGCCACGTCGGGCACGCTGACCTACACCGGTGCACAGACGAGCAAGACCGTCGACGTCGTCATCACGAACGACTCCCTGAACGAGGCCGACGAAACGCTGAACCTGATCCTGAGCAATGGCTCCGTCACGATCACCGACAACACCGGCGTCGGGACGATCCTCGACGACGACGCCGAGCCGACGATCTCGGTCTCGGATGCGAGCACGGCGGAGAACGCCGGCCCGCTGGCCTTCACGGTTTCGCTGTCCGCCGCGAGCGGGCAGGAAGTCGACGTCGACTACGCGACCACCGACGGAAGCGCGCTCGCAGGCAGCGACTACACGACGACGAGCGGCACCGCGGTGATCCCCGCAGGCCAGACGAGCATCGAGGTCGACGTGCCGGTGCTCGACGACGCGACCCACGAGTCCGATGAGGCGCTGACGCTCGACCTCACGGCACCGTACAACGCGAGCATCGTCGACACGCAGGGAGCGGGCACGATCACGAACGACGATGCCATCCCCGAGGCCTCGATCGGCGACGTGTCGCTCGCCGAAGGCAACCTGGGACTGTCTCCCGCCACCTTCGATGTGACCTTGAACCATCCCGCGGACACGACCGTCACGGTCAACTGGGCGACCGCGGACGGGACCGCGACGGTTCTCACCGACTACGTCCTCGGCGGCGGCACCGTCTCCTTCGACCCGGGCGAGACCGCCAAGCAGATCTCGGTCGATGTCGTGGGCGACGTCGTGCGCGAGAGCGACGAGTCCTTCACCGTCACGCTCTCCAACCCGAACGGCGCCACGCTCGGCACCGCGACCGGATCGGCAACGATCACGAACGACGACGCGGCGTTCACCGCCCTGACGCTGAAGGTGCGCAAGACCAAGACGCGCGTGCTGGCCTCGGGTGTCCTCGAGATGGCCGCCCCCGGCCTGACAGTCAGCGTCTCGCTGCAGAAGAAGCAGGGGACGGCGTGGTCGACGGTGAAGACACGCCTGGCGGGCGTCGGAGCGCTGGGTGACCGTGACAGCGACGGCGTCGTCGACGGGACCTACCGCACGTGGTTCAAGCGCCCGGCGCACGGCCGCTACCGCGTCACCTCGGTGTTCGACGGCACGCTGGACCTGCTCCCCAGCAGCAAGATCGTCACCTTCAAGCTGTAAGCGAGCGGCTCACGCCCGCTCGAACAGCAGGTGGAAACTCGACCGGTTCGCGCAGCCGCCCGCCGCGGCCGACGCCCGCCGAACGATGCCCATGGGTTGCCTGACAGGAGGCACCGGCCCGACGTTTGATGCCTCACCCAGCTCCTGCTCAGCCGCCTCCCAGGTTGCGCTGGTCCAGTGGAGGCTGGACGGGACGATCCCGGCCGAGGAGGAACCGCGATGAACCCGAACCCACCCTGGGGCGGACCCCAAGACGGCAGCCCATCGAGCTGGATGCTCGTCCACCACGAGAGCTGGTGGACGGGCATGCTGCACCTGCTACCGCTCCTGCTCCTGGCCGTGCTCATCGCCGTGATCGTCTGGGGGGTCTTCCGCCTCACGTCGCACGTCGCGCCGATGGCGGCCGCGGTCGGCCCACCGTTCGCCATGGCGCATGACCGCGCTCTCGAAGAGCTTAGGGTCCGCTACGCTCGCGGAGAGGTCGATCGCACGGACTACCTCGAGCGAAGCGCCGACCTGGGCGGACGCGACATCCCCGACGCGCCCGCCGACCTCGGGCCGCCGCCCGCAGACCAGGAGTAAGGCATGACCGGTTCGACGGCGACGGCGGAGCGGGGCGCGCCAGCGCCCGGCTCCGTGGTCGCACGGGTCCTCGTGGTGGACGACGAGCCCGCGATCGCCGACCTGGTCGCGACGACACTTCGCTACGAGGGCTTCGAGACGAAGATCGCGGGCGACGGGCGAGCCGCGCTCGCCGACGTCGAATCGTTCCGTCCGGACCTATTGGTGCTCGACGTGATGCTGCCCGACCTCGACGGGTTCGAGGTGCAGCGCAAGCTCGTCGACCGGGGACTGCGCGTGCCGGTCTTGTTCTTGACCGCCCGCGACGCGACGGAGGACAAGGTGCGCGGCCTTCGGATCGGCGCCGACGACTACGTGACGAAGCCGTTCAGCCTGGAAGAGCTCGTCGCGCGGATCCGCGCGATCCTGCGGCGGACGCAAGGCGGCGGCGACGCGGAGCGCCTGGTCCTCGAGGACCTCGAGATGGACGAGGCCGCGCACGAGGTCTTCCGCGCGAGCGGCCCGATCGAGCTCACGCCGACGGAGTTCGCGTTGCTCCGCTACTTCCTCTTGAACCCCCGACGCGTCTTGTCGAAGGAACAGATCCTCGACCACGTCTGGCACTACGACTTCGGCGGCGATGCGTCGATCGTCGAGACCTACGTCTCGTACCTGCGTCGCAAGCTCGGCGAGCCGCGGCTGCTGCACACGGTGCGCGGCGTTGGCTACGTGCTGCGCCCGCCGAAGGGCTGAGCGATGTCGCTCCGGGCCCGATTGCTGTTCGTCACGGTGGGTCTCGTCACGTTGGGGTTGCTGATCGCCGACGTCGTCACCTATCGCGCGCTCGCGGCGTCATTGTCCGACCGGGTGGACGACCAGCTGAAGCAAGCCGAGAGCATCGCCGTGGCCGCGTTCCACCTGCAGCCGGACGCATGGCCCTATGGTGGTCCGCCGCCCCTGGCGACCGCCGGCCCGCCCGCCGGGACCTACATCGCCGTCCTGGACGACGACGGACGGACGCTCAACAGCGCGATCCTGCCCGAGCCGGAGGATGACCGGCCGAAGCCGGTCCTGCCGGGATCGTTGCCGGGCTCCGCCTCGTCGGACGCAGGCATCGAACGCTTCGACGCCCCGGCCGACGGCGGCGGTGTCGGGTTCCGCGTCGAGGCGATCGGCCCGCAACCCGGCCAGGGAACGCTCGTGGTCGCGGTCCCGCTGACCGAGATGCGCGCGACGCTCGGGCGGCTGCTCGCGATCGAGGCGTTCGTGACGATCGGTGTCGCGCTGCTCGCCGGCTTGCTCGCCGTGTGGGCGGTCCGCCTCGGCCTCCGGCCGCTCGAGACGATCGGCGAGACCGCAGGCGCGATCGCCGCCGGTGACCTGTCGCAACGCGTCGAGTCGGCCGACGACCGGACCGAGATCGGCAGGCTCGGGACGTCACTCAACGCGATGCTCTCGCATATCGAGGCCGCCTTCGAGGAGCGCCGTGCCTCCGAGGCGCGCCTGCGACGGTTCGTGGCGGACGCCTCGCACGAGCTCCGCACACCACTCACATCGATCCGTGGCTACGCGGAGCTCTTCCGACGCGGTGCCGACACGCGGCCGGAGGATCTCGCGACCTCGATGGCGCGTATCGAGGCCGAGGCCGAGCGGATGGGCGTCCTCGTCGATGACCTCCTGCTGCTCGCGCGCCTCGATCAGGGGCGACCGCTCGAGCGCGAACCCGTCGACGTCGACCGCATCGTGGCGGACGCCGTCGACGCGGCGCACGCGATCGAGCCGGATCGCCGGATCGACGTCGCGACGACGCCACACGGGCCGGTCGAGGGCGACCCCGGCCGACTCCGACAGGTGGTCGACAACCTCCTCGAGAACGCGCGGGTGCACACGCCGCCCGGTACACCCACCCGTGTCGGCGTCGCGCCCCAGGACGGCACCGTCGTGCTGAGCGTGGCGGACGAGGGCCCGGGCATGGACCCCGACGTCGCGGCGCGCGCGTTCGAACGCTTCTATCGCGGCGATCCTGCGCGCGCTCGCGCGACGGGCGGGGCCGGGCTCGGTCTGTCGATCGTCGCCGCGATCGTGCAGGCCCACGGCGGCAGCGTCCGTGTCGCCAACGGGAGCCCCGGCACCACCATCGAGGTACGGCTTCCCGCGACGGCCTCCTGAGCGCTACGCGGACGCCGGCAACGGGTCGGGCTCGACCTCGGCTCGCTCGAGGTTGACCTCGCGAACGAACGGCGGCCGTCCCGCGATCAGGTGGATGAGGAACGCCGACCCGACGCCTATCGCCCAGCCGCCGATCACGTCCAGCGGCAGGTGTGCCCCCACGTAGACGCGCCCGAACCCGACGGTCAGCGGGATCAACAGCAGCAGCCACTTGTACCGCCAGTGCAGGTATGGCAGCGCGGTCAGGACCAGCGCGGCCGAGACTGCGGAGTGCCCGGAGGGGTAGCCGAGACCCTGTGCCACGGCGCCACGCACGATCACATCGGTGTTGGGCAGCACCGCGAGCGGCCGCCCCGCGTCGACCAGCGGCTTCGCTACCTTCGCCAACGCGTAGGCGACGCAGCCCGATGCCAGCAGCACGGCCGCGAGCCGGAACCGCCGGAACACGATCGCCACGATCGCCACGACCGGGATCGCGGCGAACACCCCGCAGAGCATCACGCCTTGGACCGGCGTCGAGAGGACGTTGGACAGGTGGTTGATCGACTCGAAGACGTCGCGCTCCGCGTCGGTGAGCGTGGTCGCCCGGAACAGCGAGGCGAGCATCGCGACGCCCAGAGCGATCGCCGCGACCCAGGCGTCGGAGGCGTACCGCTTCGTGACACGCGGGGGCATCGGCTGCACAGCCATCCTTCCGGTCATCCCCCGCGATGGCGCCTCCTACACATCGGAACGTTTGCGCCGCCGCCCGAACGGGCACCACCAGGCGACATGTCTCCCACTGAGCGACGTAGGTCGCGCATCTGGCGTGTCCTACAGGTCCTGCTCGCTGTCGGGATCGTCCTCGCAGTGTTCGTCGCGGTCATCCCGCAGATCGCCGACTACCAGGATGTCTGGGACATCATCGGCGGGCTCTCGGGGGCGCAGCTGCTGCTCGTCACCGGTGTTGCGGTCGCGAACCTCGCGACGTACTGGGTGCAGTCGATGGCGGCGATGCCGGGGCTCACCCTGCCGATGGCAGCGGTGCAGACCCAGACCACTACGACGATCGCGAACACTGTGCCGGGCGGCGGCGCCGCTGCCGTCGGCATGACGTTCGCGATGTTCAGGTCGTGGGGCTACTCCGACGGCGATGCCGCCCGCTTCACGCTGGTGACGGGCATCTGGAACACCTACATCAAGCTCGGGCTCCCGGTCATCGCGCTCGCGCTGGTCGCGGTCGAGGGCCGCGCGAACCAGCAACTCGCGATCGCCTCGGCGATCGGGGTCGGCGTGCTGCTCGTCTCGATCGCGCTGCTCGCGTTGGTTCTGTGGAAGGAACCGTTCGCGCGCCGGATCGGCAGCGGGCTGCAGCGCCCGGTCCGTTGGGTGGAGCAGCGCCTCCATCGCAC
>JBKPRM010000111.1:0-5532 GCA_046734555.1 Actinomycetota bacterium
GTCTCACCGAGCGGCGCGCGCGCCGCCTCAGCCGGAGCGTTCATCCTCCTTTCGTGCCCGGTCGCCGCCATGGCGCCCGGCACCAACGTCGGCGCATCGACGCCGATCGGTCTGTCGGGTGGAGACCTGGCCCACAAGGTCACGAACGACGCCGCAGCGAAGATCCGCGGCATCGCGCAGACCTACGGGCGCAACGAGGACGTCGCCGAGACCTTCGTGACGCAGGCGGCGAGCATCACCGCCGAAGAAGCGCTCGACGAGAACGTGATCGACCTGATCGCCTCGAGCACCGACGACCTGCTGCAACAGCTGGACGGCGAAACGGTGAAGCTCGGGACGGGCTCGACCGTCACGCTGCAGACGGCCAGCGCGACGCTCGAGGACGCGCCGCTGGGGGGCTTCCTCGGGTTCCTGCACACATTGATCGATCCGAACATCGCGTTCATCTTCTTCTGGCTCGGACTCGGGCTCGTGATCCTCGAGCTGATCGTTCCGGGCCACATCTTCTCGGGCACGATCGGCACCTTGATGCTGATCGTGGCGTTCGTGTCGTTCGGCGTGCTGCCGGTCCGGATCATCGGCATCGCGCTATTGGTGTTGTCGGTGATCGCGTTCGTCGTCGAGCTCAAGGTGCCCGGGTTCGGCATCTGGGGCTCGATCGCGATCGTGTCTCTGTTGCTCGGCGGCTGGTTCCTCTACGACCGCTCCGGCGGCGCCCAGGTGTCGCCGGGGGTCCTCATCGCCGTCGCAGCGGGCGCGGGGCTGTTCTTCGGCCTCGTCGTGACCAAGGCGCTCGCGATCCGTCACCAGCCGCCCGTGCAGCTCCGGCCGATCGTCGGCGCGACCGGCGTCGCGCTCAGCCCGATCAGCGCGAGCTCCGGGCTGGTCCGCGTCGCCTCCGAGGAATGGCGTGCCGTGGCGCCCGGCGGGCCGATCGACGACGGCGCTCCGATCCACGTCACTGCCATCGACGGACTCGTGCTCACCGTCGAGTTGGGCGAGACCGAGCACGAACCGGCCCGACATCCGGCGCCGGCATCGGAAGGAGGGACCACCCCATGAGCGCAGCGCTCATCGGCACTGCGATCGTCGTCTTCCTGGTTCTGGTGTTCCTGGTCAAAGCGATCCGCATCGTCCCCGAGTACCAGCGGATCGTCGTGTTCCGGCTCGGCCGGCTGCTCGCGACCAAGGGACCCGGCCTCGTGCTCCTGATCCCGTTCGTGGACAGAGGGACGATCGTCGACCTGCGTGAGTTCTTCCTGGAGATCCCGCGGCAGGACTCGATCACGAAGGACAACGCGGCGATCGCGATCGACTTCATCATGTATTACAAGGTGCTCGACCCCGCGACCTCGGTCGTGCAGGTCTCGAACTTCGCGGGAGCGGCCACGAACATCGCCGCGACCACGTTGCGAGCCGTGATCGGCGACATCTCGCTCGATGACGTCCTCGCGAAGCGAGACGAGATCAACGCCCTGCTCCGCACGAAGCTCGACGAGGTGACGGAGCGGTGGGGCGTGAAGGTCACGAACGTCGAGATCCGCGAGATCATCCCGCCGCCGTCGGTGCAGGAGGCGATGACCCGGCAGATGTCTGCCGAGCGGACCCGTCGAGCCGTCGTCACCGAGGCGGAGGGGGCCAAGCAGGCGTCGATCACCGTCGCCGAGGGCAACAAGGAATCGGCTGTCCTCAACGCGGAAGGCGCCAAGCAAGCGGCGATCCTCACCGCCGAGGGTGAGCGACAGGCGGCGATCCTGCGCGCGGAGGGGTTCGCCCTGGCGCTGTCGAAGATCAACGAGTCGGCGAGCAACGCCGACGCGCGGACGATGCAACTGCAGTACCTGGACGCGCTGAAGCAGATCGGGGCCGGTTCCTCATCGAAGGTGATCGTGCCGATGGAGATCGCCGGGCTCGCCGGCGCCGTCACCGCGCTGTCCGAGCTCGGCAGGACGGACGGCAACGGCTCCTCCGGCTGACCGATCCGACCGATCGCATCACCGAGCGGCGCCGGAACCTCGGCGCCGCTCACGGTGTACAACGTCCGAACGGTGGAAGAACAGCGCCTCGGGCGAGACCGAGCGGATACCGAGGTCGACGAAGGCCTCTTGGTCGAGCGAGCGCGGGACGGGGACACCGAGGCGTTCGGCGCGCTCGTGGCGCGCCACATGACGGTCGCCGCCCGCGTCGCGCACCTCGTCGCACCCGGCGCTGACGTGGACGACACGATCCAGGAGGCGTTCGTGAAGGCGTGGCGCGCGTTGCCGGCGTTCCGGGTCGGAGCGCCGTTCCGGCCGTGGCTGTGCCGGATCGTGGCGAACGAAGCGAAGAACCGCGTCCGTGCCGCCCGGCGCCGCGACGCGCTCGCACTGCGAACATCGTCCGCATCTGCGCGTGACGAGCCGCGCTCCCCCGAGGCGATCGCCGTGGACCGCGACGAGGCCGAGGCGCTCGTCCGCGCGATGAACGCGCTTCGTCCGCACGACCGCTTGATCGTCGCGTACCGGTGGCTCCTGGAGCTGTCGGAGGCCGAGATGGCCGACGCACTCGACGTGCCCGTGGGCACGGTGAAGTCGCGGCTCTCTCGCGCGATGACGAAGCTTCGAACGCAGCTGATCACCGACGGGGGCGACGGATGACGACCGATCGGCTCGCACACCTCGACGACGAGGACCTCGGCCGGACGCTCGGCGCGCTCGACCTGCGGTGGCCACCGGTGCCGGAGGTGACCGCCTCGGTCCTGCGCGACATCGATGGCGGGCGGGAGCCCCGGCGACGGCTGTCCCGGACCACCGTGGTGATCCTCGTGGCCGCGGCGATCCTGGCGATCGCGGCCGCGGCGGCAGCGGCGCGGTTCGCGTTCGACCTCGGGGAGATCGCGATCCGATCGGTCCCGACGCTGCCGACGCTGCCCGCTTCCCCAGTGGAGCCGTCGGTGGTTGGGCACGCGGTGAGCGCAACCGACGCCGAGCGCGCGCTCGGCGAGCCGCTGCCGATCCCGACCACGCTCGGACCGCCCGATGTCGTCTGGCTCGAACGCGACACCACCTCGTTCGAGCCGACGACTCACGGCATCGTCGTCGCGATGGCATGGCGGCCCGGCCCACGCCTCCCGCGGATCCCGGGTACGCCCTACGGCGCGACGCTGTTCGCCTTCCGCGGTGAGCAGGTCGTCGCGATCAAGACCGTGCCGGGCACGATCCACCAGATCCCGGGGTACGACGCGACGTGGATCCACGTGCCGCACGAGCTGGATCTGCTCGTCGACGGCCGCCACGAGACGTTCCGTGTTTCCGGCGGTGTGTTGATCTGGCAGGACGGCGACCTCGCCGTTCGCCTCGAGACGGCGCTCCACCGATCAGCCGCGGTTCGCCTGGCGTTGCCGACCGGAACGTGACGTCGGAACCTGGCTACACGTTCGACGGCGCGCCGAGGAAGGTATCGTGCGGCGCCTCGGCCGTCTCGCCGGGCTCGCTCACCGGCGTTGTCGCCTCCGGCTCGGCGACCGGGGCCGCCGCCGTTGCGACGGGCTTCGGTGGGATCGGGATCCCGGCTTGCTGCAGCGCCAGCTCGAAGTCGTGGACACTCGACACCGCCTGCATCGCGTCGTCCACCGACACCCGGCCTTCCTTGATCAGCTGCAGCAGCGCCTGATCGAACGTCATCATCCCGTAGTAGCCGCCCTCGGCGACGACCTCTTCGATCTCGGAGGTCTTCTCCTCGTCGGCGATCCGCTCGGCGACGCGGCCCGTGTTGACCAAGATCTCGAGCGCCGGGATGCGGCTCCCGTCGACCGCCGGGACGAGTCGCTGACAGATGATCCCGCGCAGCGTGCCGGCCAGCGACAAGCGGATCTGCTTCTGCTGGTGTGGCGGGAAGAAGTCGATCACACGGTTGACGGTCTCGGTCGCGTCCTGCGTGTGCAGCGTCGACATCACGAGGTGGCCGGTCTCGGCGGCCTGGAGCGCGGCGCGGACCGTCTCGGTGTCGCGCATCTCGCCGATCAAGATCACGTCGGGGTCCTGCCGGAGGGCGGCACGAAGCGCCGACAGGAAGTCCGCGGTGTCCTGCCCCACCTCGCGCTGGTTGATCGAGGCGACCTCGTCCTTGTGCAGCACCTCGATGGGGTCCTCGATGGTCACGATGTGCACCGGCTTCGTGGCGTTGAGGTAGCCGATCATCGCGGACAGCGTCGTCGTCTTGCCCGAACCCGTGGGTCCTGTAACGAGGATCAGGCCGCGGTTCTCCTCGGCGAGGGTCCGGCAGACGTCCGGCAGACCGATCTCGTCGAAGCTCGGACCGCCGAAGCGCAGCTTCCGCAGCACCATCGAGACCGAGCCCCGTTGCCGGAAGACGTTGGCGCGGAACCGCCCCACGTTCGCGACCGAATACGCGAAATCGACCTCGCCGGTGTCGCGGAACAGCTGCTTGCGATCCTCCGGGATCACGCCGTCCGCGATCGCCTGGGTCTCCAGGGGGCTCAGGGGGTCGCGGTCCAGACGCACCAACCCATGGGTCAGCCGCATCATGGGCGCGGATCCGACCTTGACGTGCAGGTCCGATCCGTTGCTCTCCACCAGCTCTTGGAGCCAGGAGTTGAACTCCGGCACGATGGGCGAATCATCCATGGGCGTTGTGGTCGCTCCCTCTCGTCCGCGCTTCCGCCCCGGCGGCGGGCACGGTTCCCCATCGGCGGGTTCCCGAGGGGACTTCAGTACCCCTGACGAGGGGTCAGGAGGGCAACCGCGTTCGCGCACGTAGACTGGGGTGTGACGCTCGATAGAAGGATCTGATGGTTACCGAAGCGAAGGTGCGAGAGGCGCTCCGCGGGGTCAACGACCCCGAGATCGGCCGCCCCATCGAGGACATCGGCATGCTCCAGCAGATCGAGGTCGCCGACGGCCTCGTGCGCGTGCACGTCCTGCTCACGATCGAGGGATGCCCGTTGCGCGACCGGATCACGCAGGACGTCACCGCCGCGGTGCAGCCGATCACCGGCGTGGAGCGCGTCGAGGTCACGCTGACACCGATGTCGCCCGAGCAACGCGAGGCGCTCGTCGGGCAGCTGCGAGGACCGAACGCCACGGGGCCGACGAAGATCCGCTTCTCGCCGAGCACGTCGATCATCGCGATCGCCTCCGGCAAGGGCGGTGTCGGGAAGTCCTCGGTCACGGTCAACCTTGCGGTCGCGCTCGCCGCCGAGGGTCACAAGGTCGGCGTGCTGGACGCCGACGTCTGGGGTTTCAGCGTGCCGCGCATGCTCGGCGTGGAGGGCAAGCCTGTCGGGTTCAATGACATGATCCTGCCGCTCGAGGCGTACGGCGTGAAGGTCATCTCGATGGGGTTCTTCGTGCCCGAGGACACACCGGTGATCTGGCGCGGTCCGATGCTGCACAAGGCGATCGAGCAGTTCCTCGGCGATGTCTACTGGGGCGACCTGGACTTCCTCCTATGCGACCTGCCGCCGGGGACCGGCGACGTGAGCATCTCGCTCGCGTCGTTCATCCCGGGAGCCTCGATGCTCGTCGTCACGAC
>JBKPRM010000112.1:0-9353 GCA_046734555.1 Actinomycetota bacterium
GCTTCGTCGGGTCGAGGCCAAGGGCCTGACGATCGAGCAGCTCGACCTGCGTGTGATCGACCGCGCGGTCGCCGAGGAGCACTACGGCGAGCACCGCGAGAAGCCGTTCTTCGGCGAGCTCGTCGACTTCATCACGGGCGGTCCGGTCGTCGTCGGGAAGATCACGGGCCAGGACGCGATCACCTGCTGGCGCACGTTGATGGGCCCGACCAACCCGGTCGATGCGCCGCCGGGTTCGATCCGCGGCGACTACGCCACCGAGATCGGCGAGAACATCGTGCACGGGTCCGACTCGGCGACCTCGGCCGAGCGCGAGCTGAAGCTCTTCTTCGGGTAAGCGAGGTGGCCGGGCTCGAAGCGGCGTTCGACCGGATCGGAGAGTCGGTCGAGCATCATCTGGAGGTCTCCCATGCGCCCGGCCTGGCGCTCGCCGTCACCGACCGCGAAGAGGTGCTCGGCGTCGTGTGCCGCGGCCTCGCCGACGTCGCCGCGGGCACGCCGATCCGTCCGGAGACACGGTTCCACATCGGTTCGATCTCGAAGTCCTTCGCCGCACTGCTCGTCCTGCAGGAGGTCGGCGCCGGGAGGCTCGCGCTCGACGTGTCGGTGAACGACATCCTGCCGTGGCTGAAGCTGCCGGAGCCGTTCGGCCCGATCACGTTGCATCACCTGATGACGCACACCGCCGGGCTGCTCGTCGGAACGGAGGATGCGCCCACCGGTCCGGGAGCGCTGTATCGCCTGCAGTGGAACCCACCCACGACGGCGCCGGGGGAGCGGTGGCTCTATTCCAACGACGGGTGGAAGGTCGTCGGGGCCTGCCTTGAGGAGGTGACGGGCGAGCCGATCCACGAGCTGCTTCGGACCCGCGTGCTCGGCCCGCTCGGCATGAGCGCCTCGACGGCGCGGATCGTCGACGCGGAGTATCGAGACGTGGCGGTCGCCTACGAGCCGCTCTACTCGGATCGCCCCGTGCAGCTCCGGCACCCGCTCGTTCCCGCGCATCGGATCACGAGCAACACCGCGGACGGCTCCATCATCTCGACGGTCCTCGACATGAGCGCGTATGCCCGGTTGCTCCTCGCGCGCGGCGACGTGCCCGGCGTCGACGGAACGCGCCTGCTCACCGATGAGCAGTTCGACGCGTGGGTGGAGCAGCGCGCAGACGATGGTGATGGCGGCACCTACGGGTACGGCCTGTGGGCCGAAGGGTTCGACGGCGTCCGGTGGATCGCGCACTCGGGCGGCATGGTCGGCTATACGGCGTTCTTCGCCGTCGCTCCCGAGGAGGGCCTCGGCTGCGTGATGATGCAGAACGGCTACGGCGAAGGCCTGCGGAACCTGGCGCGGGCGGCCTTCGCGTCGATCCGCGCGTCGCTGGCGGGCACCGAGCTGCCGCCGTCCATCACGTTCCCCGCCGCGACCCACATCCCGAAGGCTGCCGACTACGCGGGCACCTACACCGGCGAGGACGGCAGGGTCTTCACCCTGGGAGCCGAGCGCGACGGGCTCCGCCTCGACGCAGGCCCCGTCACGGTGATGCTGGAGCAGGAGCCGCTCTCCGTCGAACCGAGCGACGCGTTCCTCGTGCCGCACGATGCCCTCGAGCGCTTCCCGCTGGTGTTCAAGCGCGATGCGGCGGGCACGGTCGTCGAAGCGTTCCACGGCGACACGTGGTTCCGTTCGGATCGGTACACGGGACCGGAACCCCCGCCGGCACCGGACGAGTGGCGACGCTACGTCGGCTTCTACCGCAACAACGACCCCTGGGCGCCGACGCTGCGGGTCTTCATCCGCAAGGGCGTCCTGGCGATCGAGTGGCCCGCATCGGCGACAGACGACGCCGACGAGAACGAGCTCGTGCCGCTCGCCGACGGGTGGTTCGCGGTCGGCTCCGAACGCGAGCCCGGGCGGATCCGCTTCCTCGGTGAGGGCGCGGGTGGGAAGGCAGTGGTCGCCGAGTACAACAGCGGCAACTGGTTCCGGTCGTTCGAGGAGTGAGCGTCAGGCGATCTTGCGGAACGCGATGCAGGCGTTCTGGCCGCCGAAGCCGAACGAGTTCGACAGCGCGAGCGTGACGTCGAGGTCGCGCGCTTCGTTCGGCGTGACGTCGAGGTCACAGTCCGGGTCCGGCGTCGCGTAGTGGATCGTCGGCGGGATGCGCCCGTTCGCGATGGCGAGCAGGCAGACCGCGCCCTCGACCGCTCCCGCGGCACCCAGCATGTGCCCCGTCATCGACTTCGTCGACGAGATGGCGACCCGGTGCGCGTCGGCGTCACCGAGGGCGGCCTTGATCGCGACGGTCTCGGAGGCGTCGTTCAGCGGCGTCGAGGTGCCGTGCGCGTTGATGTAGGTCACGTCGGCCGGCTCGGCCCCCGCGTCCTGCAGGGCCCAGCGCATCGCGAGCGTCGCGCCCGACCCCTTCGGGTCCGGCGCCGTGATGTGGTAGGCGTCGTCGGAGGCGCCGTAGCCAGCGACCTCGCCGTAGATCCGTGCGCCGCGTTCGGTGGCGTGCGCCTCCGACTCGAGGATCAGCGTGGCACCGCCTTCCGACAGCACGAAGCCGTTGCGATTCGCGTCGAACGGCCGTGACGCGGTCTCCGGGTCGGGGTTCTTCGTCAGCGCCGTCATCTGCGCGAACGCGGCGACCGTCAGCGGAACCGTCGCCGCCTCAGACCCACCGACGATGCAGAGGTCGAGGTAGCCGTCGCGGATCAGGCGCATGCCCTCGCCGATCGCGTTGTTCGACGAGGCGCACGCGGACAGCGTCGCCATGTTGTGACCCTGCAGCCCGTAGCGCATGGCGAGGTGTCCGGCCGCGGCGTTCGCCATGAGCATCGGCACCATGAACGGCGAGACGCGGCCGGGTCCCTTCTCCAACAACACGAGGTGTTGCTGCAGCAGCGTCTGGATCCCGCCGATCCCCGTTGCGAAGATCACGCCGCCGCGCTCCGAGACGACCTGGGGCTCGCCCGCGTCAGCCCACGCGAGCTGGGCCGAGGCGAGCGCGAAATGCGTGTAGCGATCGGTGCGCCGTGCTTCCTTCGTATCGAGGTAGCGATCGGGCTCGAAGTCGGGAACCTCGCCGGCCACGGTCACCGGCAGGTCCGCCGTGTCGAACTGCGTGATCGAGCGGACGCCGTTGCGGCCCGACGTCATGCCGGTCCAGAAGTCCTCGACCCCCGTGCCGACGGGGGTGACCGGTCCGATCCCCGTGACGACGACGCGGCGGCGATCCGCCGCGCGGAAGGTCAGGAGACCCCCAGCTTGGTCGCGACCATGTCGACGGCGGCGCCGACGGTCTTGATCTGCTCCATCTCGTCCTCGGGGATCTCGATGTCCCATTCCTCCTCGAGGGCGAGCACCGCCTCGACGAGGTCGAGGGAATCCGCGTTCAGATCCTCGGCGAAGCGCGCGTCGGGCACGACCTGTGCCTCGTCGACGGCGAGCTGTTCGGCGAGGACCTTACGGACGCGGTCCTCGATCTCGGTACGGTCGGTCATAGCAGCGATCCTCCTCGTTCGAGCGGTCCGCTCAGGGTAGCGGGCCTTCCTGTTGTGTACCTCTCACGCCGTCAGCCCCCCGTCGACCGGGATCACGGCGCCGTTCACGTACGACGCCTCGTCCGACATGAGGAACCGCACGACCGCCGCGACCTCCTCGAGGTGCGCAGGGCGCTGCAGCGGCGTCTGCTCGACGTAGTAGGCGCGCGCCTGATCGTCGAGGTGCGACGTCATGTCGGTGTCGAGCAACCCGGGACAGATGGCGTTCACCGTCACGCCCTTCAGCGCGACCTCGCGCGCGAGCGACTTCGTCATGCCGACGAGGCCTGCCTTCGTCGCCGCGTAGACCGTCTGCCCGGCGTTGCCGTGCAGCGCGACGGCGCTCGAGACGTTGACGATGCGGCCCCACTTGACGCGGAGCATGCCGCGCAACGCCGCGCTCGCACACAGGAACGCACCGCGCAGGTTCGTGTCCATCGTTCGCTCGTAGACGTCCATCGGGTAGCGCAGGAGGAGCCCGTCCTTGGAGAACCCCGCGTTGTTGACGAGCCCGGTCACGTGGCCGGCTTCGTCGGTGACCTGGCGGAAGGCTTCCGTGATGCTCGCCTCGTCGGTGACGTCGAGCGTGACGGCGACGCCCGGCGTCCCCGCCGCCGCGAGCGCGTCGAGCGTCTCCTTCGCGTCCTGTTCGTTCGTCCGGTACCCGATCGCCACGGTCCATCCGGCGCTCGCGAGCTCCACCGCGCACGCGCGGCCGATCCCGCGCGAGCCGCCCGTGACGACCGCAACCTTCGGCGTGCTCACGCGGCAACCTCCGGCATCGTCCAGCGCATCGCGGTCGCGCCCCAGGTGAGCCCCGCGCCGAACGACGCGAACACGACGAGATCGCCTTCCTGCATGCGGCCCGCGCGGTAGGCACGGTCCATCGCGATCGGGATCGAGGCGGCCGACGTGTTGCCGACCTCCGCGACGTCGATCACCGCCTTCTCCGGTGGGATGTGCAACCGGTCCGCGACGGCCGTCATGATCCTCGCGTTGGCCTGGTGCGGGATCAGCAGGTCGACGTCGTCGGTGGAGTGGCCGTTCTTCTCGAGCACCTCGCGGCAGGCAGCCGCCATCTCGGTCACCGCACGCTTGAAGACCTCTCGTCCGTTCGGCATGAAGATCCGGTGTCTGCTGGCGGCGACCGTCTCGGGCGTCGCCGGCTCGCGCGAGCCGCCCCCCGGCATGATCAAGATCTCGGCCGCCGTCCCGTCCGCGCCGAGGACGGTTCCCTCGATGCCGGCGTGGTCGCTCGCCTGCAGGACGGCCGCTCCCGCCCCGTCACCGAACAGGACGCAGGTCTGCCGGTCGGTGAAGTCGAGGATCCGGCTGAACACCTCGGCGCCGATCAACAGCACCGTGTCGGCCGTCCCGCTCTCGATGAAGCCCGTCGCCGTGGCGAGCGCGTACGAGAAGCCGGCGCATGCCGCGTTCACGTCGAACGCCGGTGCCGAGATGCCGAGCTTCTGCTGGACCCACACGGCCGTCGAGGGGAACGGGGTATCGCCTGTCACGCTGGCGCACACCATCAGGTCCACCTGCGCGGCGGAGATGCCGGCGGTCTCGAGCGCGATCTGCCCTGCCGCGAGCGCGAGGTCCGAGGTGAAGACCCCCTCGCCCACGAAATGGCGCGACTCGATCCCCGTCCGGTCGCGGATCCACTCGTCGGAGGTCGCCACCTTGTCCTCGAACCACGTGTTCGGGACGCGGTTGGGAGGAAGGACGGACCCGACGCCCGTGATGGTGGCGTACCTGGTCACGGACCCGAGGATATCCGACCGACCCTCGTTCAGACGGCAGCGGACGCCGCCTGGGCATCGCCCACGGCGACCGCCGCGACCCCGGCGTCGATCCGCTTCAGCAGCTTCGAGAGCACGTCACCGGGTCCTGCCTCGACGAAGCGCTCAGCGCCCGCGGCGATCAGGTGGCGCACGCAGTCCTCCCACCGCACCGGCGAGACGACCTGTCGGCCCACCAGGTCGCGCAGCTGCGCCGCGTCGGAGACCAACTCGCCCGTCACGTTCTCCGCCACGGGGAACACCGGATCCGACCACTCGATCCGATCGAGGACGTCGAGCACGGGCTGCACGGCCGGTCGCATCAGCTCGGAATGGAACGCGCCGGCGACGTTCAGGCGCACCGCGCGGATCCTCCGCTCCTTCGCCGCGACCTCCAAGCGCTCGATCGCCGTGACCGAGCCACTGACCACCGACTGCGCGGGGGAGTTGCGGTTCGCGACGACGAGCTCGTCGCCGTCGCGGACGTCGGCGCAGAGCGCTTCGGCGTCGTCGGCCCCGACCCCGAGGAGCGCGGCCATCGCGCCGGGCCGGTCCTCGCCGGCTCGTTGCATCGCCGTGCCTCGGACCCGCACGAGCTCCAGCGCGTCGGCCAGCACGATCGCATCGGCCGCCACGAGGGCCGCGAACTCGCCGAGGGAGTGCCCGGCGACGCCGACCAGATCCCGCAGCCCGGAGGCCTGGAGCACCCGGAACGCCGCCACGTCGCACGCGAGCAGGGCCGGCTGGACGAACTCCGTGGTCCGCAGCGCTTCCTCATCGTGGCAACCCTGGACGATCGACCGCCCGAGGGCCTCCGAGCTCGCATCCAAGACGGCGGCCCCGGCGGGGTGCGCCGCCCACGGATCGGCCATGCCGGCGAACTGAGAGCCCTGCCCCGGAAACAAGATGGCGGTCGGCATCGCGCGCAGCCTATCCGCCACGAGCCGTGAAGCTCGCGTGAAGACGATGTCTCGAAGCCGTCAGAAGTTGCCAGCTTCGAGACCGGTCCTGTTGAATGACCACGTTCACATGGCCGATCGGATGCAACGCACTTCTTCCCCGACGTCCCGATCTTCCCAAGGGACGGAAGGGGTTCTCGGTTTCTTGGGCCGCGACATGGCGGTCGACCTCGGCACGGCCAACACCCTCGTGTACGTCCGCGGACGCGGCGTCGTGCTGAACGAGCCCTCGGTCGTCGCGATCAACACCCTGACCGGAACGGTGCTCGCCGTCGGCGCTGAGGCCAAACGCATGATCGGTCGCACGCCGAGCCACATCCAGGCGGTGCGGCCATTGAAGGACGGCGTGATCGCCGACTTCGACGTGACCGAGAAGATGCTCCGTTACTTCATCCAACGGGTGCATCGGCGCCGCCTGCTCGCGAAGCCGCGTGTCGTCGTGTGCGTGCCGAGCGGCATCACCGGCGTCGAGCAGCGCGCGGTCGAGGAAGCGACGATCGCGGCAGGGAGCCGCCGCGCGTACATCATCGAGGAGCCGATGGCCGCGGCGATCGGTGCAGGTCTGCCGATCCACGAACCGACGGGCAACATGGTCGTCGACATCGGCGGTGGCACGACGGAAGTTGCGGTGATCTCGCTCGGCGGCATCGTCACGTCGACGTCGATCCGCATCGGCGGCGACGAGCTCGACGAGTCGATCATCCAGTGGGTCAAGAAGGAGTACTCGCTGTTGCTCGGCGAGCGCACCGCCGAGGCGATCAAGCTCGCGATCGCTGCGGTGTTCCCCATGCCCGAGGAGCTCGTCGCGGAGATCAAGGGCCGCGACCTCGTGAGCGGCCTGCCGAAGACGATCACGATCAGCGCGGAAGAGGTTCGCCGTGCGATCGAAGAGCCCGTGAACGCCATCATCGACGCGATCAAGACGACGCTCGACCGCACGCCCCCCGAGCTCGCGGCCGACATCATGGAGCGCGGGATCGTGCTCACCGGCGGCGGCGCGCTGCTGCGCGGCCTGGACAAGCGGCTCCGTCACGAGACCGGCATGGCGGTGCGGATCTCGGACACCCCGCTGCAGGCGGTCGTGCTCGGCTCCGGGAAGTGCCTCGAGGAGTTCGAGGTTCTCCAGCGCGTCTTGGTGAGCTCGAGCAACCGGCGGTAGCCGGGTGGTCGCGCGCTCGGGACCTCGCAACACGCGCCTGCTGGTCATCGGGCTCGTGGCGGCATCCCACGCGATCAACACGGTGGACTTCCGGGAAGGCGACGCCGGCCCGCTGGCCGCGATGGGCCGGGCCGCCCAGGCCTTCATGGCTCCGCTGCAGGAGGGCGTCACCCGGGCGACCCGGCCCGTCGACGATTTCTTCACGGGGCTTGCCCACCTGCCCAGCCTCGCGCGTGAGAACCAAGCGCTGAAGGAGCAGCTCGCGGAGGCGGCCGCGGGCAACGCCGCGTACTTGAGGACACAGCAGCGCCTCGGCGAAGTCTCCGATCTCCTCGGCCTCAAGATGGTCTACAGCGGATCGGTCTCGGCGACGGTGGTGGCGACCGCACCGTCGAACTTCGAGTACACGGTCACCATCGACAAGGGCTCGAACGCGGGGATCGAACCCGATCAGCCGGTGATCACCGGCACCCCGAGCTCGCCGCTGCTGGTCGGGATCGTGTCGGATGTCACGCCGGTGTCGGCGAACGTTCGGCTGATGATCGATCGCGACTTCGCGGTGGCGGGCGAGCTCGCGACCTCGGGTGAGACAGGTCTCGTCGTCGGCCAGGGCGACCAAGACCTGCAGATGGAGCAGATCTCCGCCGGCACCAAGATCCCGACGGGCGACCGGCCTGAATACGTCTTCACGACCACGTACCACATCGGCAACGAGCGGGGTCTGTATCCGCCGGACCTGTTGATCGGGCAGGTGTCGCAGGTCTACGAGGGGACGACCCCGCTGGACGAGGTCACCGTCACGCCTGCCGTCGACTTCTCGTCGCTGGAGGACGTGCTCGTCCTGCAGACCCGGAGTGGTGGGAAGGCGTGATCAGGCGTGTCCTTGCGATCGCAGCCATCGTCATCACCGCGATCCTGTTGCAGTCGACCGTCTTCGCCCAGCTCAGGCTGCTCGGCGTCCGGCCTGAGCTCCTTTTCCTTGTGACGATCGTGTTGGCATTGCACGAGGGGCCGAACGACGGTGCCATCGTGGGGTTCGTGTGCGGCCTCTCGCAGGACCTCTTCTTGGATCAACCCAAAGGCATCACCGCGCTGACGCTCACGCTGCTGGGATACGCGGTGGGCTTGGCTCGGCAATACATCGTGTCGCCGTCGCCGCTGATCCCGACGATCGTGGTGGCCATCGGCACAGCGATCGGGGTTGCCTTCTACGAGGTCGTCGCCTTCCTCCTCGGGGAGTTCTCCGCGCCGTTGACGTTCGCGATCAGGGTCGCATTGCTCACCGCCGTGTACAACGCGGTGTTGACGCCGATCGTCTCGCCGCTGCTGCGGAGGCTCGTCGAGGGCTCCAAGCCGCGAAGGGTGGTGCGGCTCTAGTGGAGAAGGCCACGTCCCGTCTCCGCGTGCTGGCGCTGCTCGTCGTCCTCATGTTCCTCGCGCTGTCGACGCGCCTGTGGTTCTTGCAGGTGCTCGCGAGCCAACGGTTCGACAAGGAGGCGACCCGCAACTCGGTTCGGACCGTCTCGTCCGAGCCGCTCCGGGGGATCATCTACGACGCCAACGGAGATCCGGTCGTCCAGAATCAGGTGAGCCTCGAGGTGCGGATCACCCCCAGCGAGCTGGGTGATCAGGGCGAAGCGGTGGTCCTGCGCGTCGCTCGACTCACCGGGGTCCCGGTCGCCGAGATCGCCAGCAAGCTGCAGGACACGAAGTATGTGCCGACGCAGGCGATCCCCGTCGCCGAGTTCGTGCCCGAGAAGGTCGAGTACTACATATCGGAGCACCCGGAGCAGTTCCCCGGGGTCGAGGTCGACAACGCCTACGTCCGGTCATATCCGTTCGGTCGGTCGGCGGCTCACATCTTGGGATACACGGGCCTGATCGATGCTGCCCAGCTCGAGCAGTGGAAGAG
>JBKPRM010000113.1:0-4397 GCA_046734555.1 Actinomycetota bacterium
CACGACGGCAGGATCGAGGTGGTGTAGGTGTTCCGGGTCGCCGCCGTCGGCGACGTCCACGTGGGCACCGACTCGGCCGGACAGCTCCGTGCGAGCCTCGAGCCCCTCGCCGACGAGGCCGACGTGTTGCTGCTCGCAGGCGACCTGACGAAGCGCGGCGAGCTCGCGGAGGCCGCGGTGCTTGCCGACGAGCTGCGCGATCTGTCGTTGCCGGTCGTCGCGGTGCTCGGCAACCACGACTACGAATCGGACCAGCACCGGGGCATCACCCAACGCCTGACCGACGCCGGCGTGTCGGTCCTTGAGGGCGCCGGGGTCGTGATCGAGGCCGATGGCGGCCGTCTCGGGATCGCCGGGGGGAAGGGGTTCGCCGGCGGCTTCGTCGGCGCCTCTGCCACCGCCTTCGGCGAGCAGGAGATGAAGGCGTTCGTGCACAGCGCCACGAGGGCGGCGGCCGCGCTGGAGGCGGCTGCACGCTCGCTCGGAGCGGACGCCAAGGTCCTGCTGCTGCACTACGCGCCGATCCGCGACACCCTGCACGGAGAGAACCCCGAGCTTTATCCGATGCTCGGGAGCTACCTGTTCGCCGAGGTCGCCGATCGTTGCGGTGTGGATCTCGTCGTCCACGGCCACGCCCACAGCGGGACCGAGAAGGGCTCCACCCCGAGCGGGATCCCCGTCCGCAACGTCGCCCAGCCGGTTCTGCGGCGGCCCTACGCGGTCTACGGGATCGACGTGGCTCCTCGCGAGCCTGCACCCGGGCGCGCCGAGCCCGCGGGAGCGTCGGCGGGGTAGCGCGGACGCGTTTAGGCGCCCAGACACCCTGGGTACTCCGGTCGCATGACCAGATTGGTGCGACACGTGATGGCTCAGGAACCGAAGGTCGCCACGACCGAGATGACGCCGATCGACGCGGCACGCCTCATGGCGTCCTACGACTTCGGCGTGGTCCCGATCGTCGACCGTGAGCGGCGCCTCGTCGGCGTCGTCACCGACCGGGACATCGTCCTGCGCGTCCTCGCTTCCGGCTTGGACCCCGAGGACGTGCAGCTCGCGCAGATCGCGACGGACAAGAACCTCGTAACGATCGGCCCCGACGCAACCCTCGACGAGGCGCGGCAGCGCATGGAGGAGAACCGCATCAAGCGCTTGCCGGTCGTCGAGGGCGAGCAGCTCGTGGGCGTGATCGCGCTGGGCGACGTTGCCGTGACGATCGAGGAGCCGGCCGCGATCGGTGAGACCGTCGTCGAGCTTTCGCGCTCGCCCGCGACCGAGCAGGTCGAGGGCGCCGAGCCGGTGACGGGCACACCGGCACAGGTCGGCCGCGCGCCGTCCGAGGAGACCGCGTCACCGGCAGGTGACGGGACATCGAGGTAGGGGAGGGAAACGCATGATCGGGCTCTTGGCTCTGTCCGGCGGCGCGGCGACGATCCTGTGGATCATCGCGGCGATCCTCGTGATCGCCGGGATCATCTGGATCATCCGCGGCTCCGTGATCGCCGGCATCGTGTTGATCATCATCGGCTGTTTGGTCGGCCCGGGTGGGGTGAGCATCTTCAAATGACCGCCGCCCGTGGAGCACTGCAGATGAAGGCCACTGCGCCCGATAGCACGTCGGTCCGCCGTCCGCGTCGGAACCGCAGCACGCGTGTCTGTCGCGTGGTCGGGTGCGACACGATCTTGTCGACGTATAACACGTCGGGAGCGTGCTGGCTGCATACCGACCCGCGGCCGCAACCCTCGTACGCGCGCACCCCACGCACGTCTGAGCTCGACCCGCCGCGTCAGGTGCTGAGCGACGAAGACCTGATCGCGCTCGCGGCCAGCTGAACCTCGGGGCCGGGACGATGGCCACCTGCGCCGTCTGCGGGAACGACTACCACGCGGCCTTCGAGGTCACGCCCGCCGGTCGAGCGCCACTGACGTTCGATTCCTTCGAGTGCGCGATCCAGGCGCTCGCGCCGACCTGCGGGCATTGCGACACGCGGGTGATCGGCCACGGTGTCGAGGTCGACGGGGTCGTCTTCTGCAGCGCGCATTGCGCTCGCAGCCGGGGGCAGGTCGGCCCGGTCGATCGGGTCGAGACACCGGAGCCCGTCCACGCGTCGGCCGACGAGGCGCCGCGCGACCTGGAAGGGTTCGACCGAGCCGTGGCCGAGACGTTTCCCGCGAGCGATCCTCCCGCGGCGGCCCAACCCGAAGGAAGCCGTCGATGAGAGCCTTCGACCTCTGGGACTACGGCGATGACCTCGAACGTCGATCCGACCTCGAGGGCTTCGGCGTCGTCGCTTTGGACGGTGACATCGGCAAGATCGACGACGCCGCCTACGAGCTGGGGTCGTCCTACATCGTCGTCGACACGGGACCATGGATCTTCGGCAAGCGCGTCCTGATCCCGGCCAGAGCGATCGTGCGTGTCGACGTGCCGAACGAGAAAGTGTTCCTCCGGCTCAAGAGGCAGCAGATCCAGGACGCGCCGGATCTACAAGATGTTCAGGGTTCCGAGCGTGACCGTGAGCTGATCGGCGCGTACTACGAGCCGATGTTCTGAAAGCGGTCTAGTGCCTCGACGCTAGCGGGACCGCCTGATCGCATCGATCAGCTCCCACTTGCCCATCTTCGAGCGGCCCGGGATGTCGAGGCGCTTGGCCTCGTCGTAGAGCTGCTGCCGGGACCGATCCTCGAGGGTGTGGCCCGCCTTCCCGCCACGCGCGCGGGCACGGGCGCCCTGTCGGCCGAGATCCTTGCGGACGTCCTCGGGTAGCCGCGCGATCGTCCGGCGCTTGGTCGCCGCCGTGCGCGCCTTGCGGATGTTGCGCTTCGCGGCCGTCTTCTGCTTGGTCGTCGCCATGTCGACCCTCCTTCCGGTGCGTCCTTCTGCTCCGTGGCTCCTCCTTGGCCCGTTCCCGCCCAGCGGCGGCGGGAAACATCGCGTCGTTTGTCGCACGGTGGCTCGGGTAGCACCCACCCGACGCACGAAGGGAGGCATGCATGTCCGAGCAGACCTATCGATGCGACCTGTGCGGCGAGCGCTTCGATGCCGAAGACGACCTGCGCGACCACTGGCAGGTGACGCACGAGACCGATACGCACCAGCCGATCGGCGCGTCCGCGCACTGAGCGCAGCCGGACCGGGAGGGAACGATGAGCGAGGTCATCGAGAGCGTGGACGTGGCCGTTCCGGTCCGCGTCGCGTATGACCAATGGACGCAGTTCGAGGAGTTCCCGCGATTCATGAGCGACGTCGACCGCGTGGACCAGCTGGACGACACCCGGCTCCACTGGGAGGCCACGATCGACGGGATCCACCAGGAATGGGACTCCGCCATCACCGAGCAGCAGCCCGACGAGCGGATCGCGTGGCGGGCGACGGGCAAGGGGATGGCGGGGATCGTGACCTTCCAGCAACTCGGCGGCGAGTCGACGCGGGTGGGCGTGCGCATGTCGTGGCAGCCGGAGGGGCCGGCCGAGAAGGTCGGCGCCGCGCTCGGCATCGACGCGTCGCACGTGCGGCGCGACCTCGCGAGGTTCAAGGAGCTGCTCGAACAACGGCGGGTCGCCACCGGAGGCTGGCGGGGTGAGGTCGTGGCAGGCGAGCGTGTCGGTGATGACCTCCCGCCGGCCTCACCGTCTCGGCGCTAGCCGGTGGGCCGGTTGCGCTCCTCCGTCGTCAGCTCGGGGACGTCGAGCGGCCGCTCGACCTGGCCGGGCTCGTGGCCGGGATCCGGGGATTCCAGGCCCGACAGCACGCCCCAGAAGGCACCCAGGCCGCCGAGTCCGACCACGCCGGCGACCACGGCCCCCGCGATCGCGCCGAAGCCATGGAAGACGATCGCGCCGAGGATCAGCCCCAACACGGCGCCGGCGATCGCGCCGATCAACATGCCCTTCAGGAGACCGCCTTGGATGCGGCCCCACGCCCGGTCGTCTCTGGTGTCCATGGTCGCGGTCGATACCCCGCGGATCGGCCCCCAAACTGCATGGAGCTCGGCGGCGAGGGGTACACACCGCGCATGAGCGAGCCGTCGATCACCGTGTACCGATCGGGTCCGTACCTCGTCCGAGGCGATGTGCGGCTGGTCGACGAGGACGGCAGCGAGGTCATCCTGCGGCGAGCCGTGGTGCCGCTGTGCCGCTGCGGGCGATCGCGGACGAAGCCGCTGTGCGACGGGTCCCACGGCGCCGCGCTCGTTGCCGCCGCCGAAGCTCGCGACGAGGGGTCGCCGCCCGCCGGATGACTCGGCCTCGGTAAACGCAGCCTCCGAGGACCAGCCGGCTCGCCACCGCGAGCCACGCACACGCGCCTCGCTCCGCGAGCCATGCCGGGGCGAACAGGGGTGTGCTCGCGGGGAAGTGCGCCGCGCCGCCGTCACGTCGCCGGCCGACCTCGGCGACGG
>JBKPRM010000114.1:0-3509 GCA_046734555.1 Actinomycetota bacterium
GCGGCCGCCGCGAGGATCGCGCGGCCGCTGTTGAACGTGGTCTGCGAGCCGCACGAACCCATGTCCCAGGGAGCGACATCGGTGTCCTGATACAGGATCGAGACGTCGTTCGGGTCGATCCCCAGCTCCTGCCCGACGAACATCGGCATCGCCATCACGGCGCCGCTGCCGTTCTCTTGCGCACCGGTCACGATCGTCGCGCTGCCGTCGCCGTTCATCTGCACGTAGGCGCCCGACGGAGCCGGCATGCACGGCCACCACCCGACGGCGACGCCGATCGCCTCGTCCTCGGGCAGCTCGCGGCCGTAGTCGATCATCTCGACGGCTCGCTCGAGCGTGTCGCGCACACCGACCTTGTCGAAGACCTGGCGCGTCGGCCCTTCCGCTCCTTCTTCGATCAACGTGCGACGGCGCAGGTCGACCGGGTCCATCCCGATCGCGGCCGCGACCTCGTCCATGTGCTGCTCGAGCCCCCAACACACCTGCGGCGCGGTCGGCGCGCGGACGGAGCCCGACGGCTGGTTGTTGGTGTAGTTGAGATACGACTCGACCGAGATGTTGTCGATCAGGTACGGCCCGCACGCGTGCATCGCGGCCATCTGCCCGAGGAAGCCGCCCTCCCCGCAGTACGCCCCTTTGTCGAGCACCAGCCGGGCGCGGCGGGCCACGAGCCGTCCGTCGCGCGTCACGCCGGTCTCGAAGTCCATCGAGATGCCCTCGCGGCGCTGCGCGATCACCTTGAACTCCTCTTCGCGGGAGAAGACCAGGCGAACGGGGCGCTGCGCCGCTCGTGCGATCGCCGCGACCTGCCCTTCGAAGTGCAGGTCGCATTTCGCGCCGAACCCGCCCCCGAGCAACGGCACGACGATGCGGACGTCCGCCTCGGGGATCTCGAGCGTCTGCGCGACGCCGGCACGCGCCGCGTACGGCACCTGGGTCGAGGACCAGATCGTGACCTTGTCGCCTTGCCACTGCGCGACGACGGCGCGCGGCTCGATCGGCACGCCCTGCGAGGCGTCGGACTCGTAATGGCTCTTGACCACCACCTCGGCGCCGGCCATCGCCTCGTCAGCGTCGCCCTTCACGATCGTGTGGGAGGCCATCGTGTTGCCGCTCGCGACGATGTTCTCGTCCTTGCCGTAGGCATCGAGATCGGGGTGCACGAGCGTCGCGTCCGGCTCCATCGCCGCGACGAAATCGGTGACGACCGGCAGCGGCTCGTACTCCACCTCGATCAACCGCGCGGCCTCGGCGGCGATCTCCTCGGTGAGCGCCGCGACGCCCGCCACGATCTCGCCCTCGAAGCGGACCGTGTCCTTCGCGAAGAGGTAGCGATCTTGGACGAACCCGCCGAAACGCACGTCGGGCAGGTCGGCTTGCGTCACGATCGCGACGACGCCCGGCAGCGCCCGTGCCGCGGCGGTGTCGATCCTCAGGATCTTCGCGTGGGAATGGTCGGCGTAGCGGAACTTCGCGTGCGCCATGCCCGTGAAGCTGAGGTCGGCGGTGTAGCGGCCGGTGCCGGTGACCTTCTCCTTGCCGTCTTGCCGCACGAACCCCGCCGGAGCGGTCTCGACCGTCGACACTGATGCCCCCCTTCGTCCGCCGCCGCATCCTAGGGGATGCGGACGGGTTGCGCCCCCATCGGCCAGCGCGCCAACGCCTCGTATCGCGCGTGCGCACCGCCGAGCCGGCTCCGGAACAGGGTGATCGCGTCGGCCCGGAACGACGGACCCACCGGGTCCGTCGCCGGCACGGCGACGCGGACGGGTCGTTTCGCTCGCGCGACCGTGACGTGGGGCCGGAACGGTCGCTCGTCGGGCGGGAACCGGTCCCCGAGGGCGACCCGGACCGCGTTCGCCAGATCCGCGAGCTCGCCGGCGGGATCGTCGAAGCCGACCCACAGCACCCGCACCGTGCCGCGCTCGGGGAACCCGCCGGCGCCGCCGATACGCACCTCGATCGGGACCAGGTCGGCGGCGGCGCCGGCGAGCCGCCGGTGGATGTCGTCGATGACCTCCGGATCCGGCCGGACCCACCCGAGGAACGCCAGGGTGAGGTGCAGGTTCTCGAGCGGCGTCCATCGCAGCCCGTCGAGCGTGCGGAACGGCTCGATCAGCCGGCCGATCGCCTGGCGGACATCGGGCGGCAACTCAACGGCGACGAAGAGACGGAGCTGCTTCGGCTCCGTGCTCATCGCTCGGGCAGCGACGTCCCCGGCAGCGGCACGCCCTCGAGGTAGCGCCGCGCTAGGTCCAGGCCGCCCTGTTCCGCCCAGCGGCGCACCCGTTCGCGTTCGCCCTTCGAGAAGAACCCGCGGGCGTGGGCGAAGCCGCTCGCGTCGGCGACCGCGACCCACACGGTGCCCGGCTCGGCGCCGTCGTGTGGCTCCGGCCCCGCGGCGCCGGTGAACGACAGCGCGACGTCGGCGCCGAACAGACGCAGGGCGCCGCGCGCCATGCCGAGCGCGCATGCTTCCGTGACCGTTCCGCCGGCGAGATCCTCGTCGGTCAGCCCGAGCACGCGGCGCTTCATGTCCGCCGTGTAGACGACCGCCGACCCGAGGAAGCTATCCGACGAACCCGGGGCAGCCGTCAGACGCTCGCCGACGCCCCCGCCCGTGAGCGACTCCGCGCAGGCGATCCGACGCCCGGTCGCCCCGAGCAGCCGCAAGACCACCGCCTCGAGGCTTTCGTCACGGTCGGTGAACACGACGTCCCCCAGACGTTCGCGGATCGAGGCTCCCAGCGGACCGAGCAGGGTTTCCGCTTCGCGCTCCGAGCCGGCCTTCGCCGTCAGTCGAACCTTCACCTCGCCCATCGAGGCGAGATAGGCGATCGTCGGGTTCTCCGCTGAGGCGAAAAGGTCCGCGAGCTTCTCGGCAACAGCCGACTCCCCCATCCCGGCGACCCGCAGCACCTGCGAGACGATCGCCTCGTTGCCTGCGAGCGAGCGCAGCTCGGGCACGATCGTTCCGCTCACCATCTCCCGCATCTCGTCGGGAACGCCCGGCACCGCGTACAGGCGTGTGCCGTCGAGCTGCACGATCAGCCCGGGAGCGGTTCCGCGATCCGGCGCGATCGTGGATGCGCCGTCGGGTACCGTCGCCTGCCGCAGGTTGCTCTCCGGCATCGCGCCGATCGAGGACCATCGCCGGAACTTCGCCCGCAGCATCTCGGCGAGCTCGTCGTGGAAGACGAGCGGCACGTCCGCGAGCGCCGCGATCGCGTCGCGCGTGATGTCGTCCTCCGTCGGGCCGAGGCCGCCGCAGACGAGCACGACGTCCGCCCGCGAGGCCGCCAGCCGCAACGCCTCGATGATCCGTTCGAGGTTGTCGCCCACCGTTTGGTGGTGCGTGACGTCCACGCCGATCGACGCGAGCTGTTCCGACATCCACCGCGAGTTCGTGTCGGTGATCTGGCCGAGCAGCAGCTCGGTGCCGACCGCGACGATCTCGGCCTTCATGGCGTCGCGACCCGGTGCCTCGTCGTGAAGAAGTACTCCCACCC
>JBKPRM010000115.1:0-5597 GCA_046734555.1 Actinomycetota bacterium
GCCATACCTGGTCGGCGGCCGCGACCGAGACGACACCGCGATCATGCAGGCGTCGCCCGACCTGGTGGCGAAGGAAGGCGCCGAGGCGTTGGACTGCGTCGGGGCATCGACGGCGGGGCTTGGCATCGCCGTGAAGATCGCCGACGGCGGATACCGAGCCGTCGGGCCCGCGACGGTCTCGGTGTTGGACCAGCTGGGGTTGCTCTCCGCTGCAGCCAGGCGCTCGCTCAAGCCGCCGAAAGGCTTGGAGCCCATCGCCCAGCTTTCACCGGGACGCTCGTAGCATCGGGTACGGGATATGAAGAAACCAACCGCAGCAGAGGAGCCTCGCGCGGCGATGCTGTCGGTGCACACCTCGCCCGTAGACCAGCCGGGCACCGGCGACTCCGGTGGGATGAACGTCTACATCCGCTCGGTCGCGACACGGCTCGAGGCGCGCGGCGTCGACGTCGACCTGTTCACGCGGTGCCGCGGCGGCGCCGACCACGAGACGAAGCATCTGACGAAGCACGCGCACGTCGTGTCGATCAAGGCGGGCCCGTGCGAGCCGATCCCGAAGGCCGAGCTCCCGCGATATCTGCCGGAGTTCCTCGGTGGCGTGATCCAACACTCGCGCATGAACGACCGCCGCTACGACATCGTGCACAGTCACTACTGGCTCTCGGGGTGGGTGGGCAACGCGTTGCACGAGCTCTGGGACATCCCGCTCGTCTCGTCTTTCCACACGCTCGGCAAAGTGAAGAACTACCTGCTCGCGTCCGGGGAGGCGCCTGAGCCCCCGGCGCGCATCTCGGGGGAGACGCGGGTGATCCGCGCGTCGGACCGGATCCTCGCGGCGACGCCGACCGAGGCGAGTCAGTTGGTGGGGCTCTACCGCGCCGCGCCGGAACACGTCGACATCGTGCCGCCGGGCGTCGACGGGTCTGTGTTCGCGCCGCGCGACCGCGACGCGGCACGCGACCGCCTCTACCTGAAGGGGTTGCGGCTCGCGTTGTTCGTCGGGCGGCTGCAGCCGCACAAGGGACCGGACATCGCGATCCGAACGGTGGCGGAAGCGATCGCGCGCGATCCGATCGTGACGCGGGATCTCCAGCTCGCGATCGTCGGCGGCCCGAGCGGCACCGATATCGGAGAGATCGACCGGCTGATGGAGTTGAGCAGCTCGCTCGGCATCAACGACCGCGTCATCTTCTTCCCGCCGCAGCCGCAGGAACGCCTCGCCGACTTCTACGCCGCGGCCGACGTCGTGCTCGTTCCCTCGCGCTCCGAGTCCTTCGGACTCGTCGCACTCGAGGCGCAGGCGTGCGGCACGCCGGTCATCGCCGCTCGCGTCGGCGGGTTGCCGTTCGTCGTCGAGGATGGACACACGGGCTTCCTCGTCGACGGTCACGATCCGAGCGAGCACGCCGGGCGCGTGCTCGACGTGCTGCGCGATCGCTCGCTGCAGTCGATGCTCGGCGATCAGGCCGCGTACCGCGCGCTGCGGTTCACGTGGGACGTCACCGCCGACGAGGTCGCACGCGTCTACCGCGACGTCGCGGCCGCCTGACTTGTCACTTTTTCTCCTGCGCTCCTGACCTGCATATTCGTCGCCTGACCTGCGGGAACGTCCGCTTGACCCGTCCTGGGGCCGTCGGTACATTCCGCATCGCTCCGAGCGGCCGACAGGCCGGGAGGAGAGACCGGACGAAGCGCCGGACCCAGACAGACGGTGGTGACACCAGATGACTCGGGGCGGCGTAGGGGACTCCGGAAGGGCGGAGAGGCTGCGAGGTCACTCAGCCGGGATGGATCCCCGCGTCGGAGCGGGTCGCGAGACCCGATCCGACAACCCGACGGCCGTCGCGAGACGTGACGTCGGAGGTCCGCCACCTGAGGGCGCGGACCGGCCGCGAGGTCGGATCGCGAACCACGGGACGGGTCGGACGGCCGCGAGGCCGAACGACAAGACCCGCAGGGGTGGCGAAGGTGGTGCGGACGCCGCGAGGCGCACCGATCACCGGCCGTCCGGGCCTCTCCGCCAGGTAGGAACGTCGCCCGGAGCGCTAGAGCCCGAGGGGCCTCACGGGGTCGAACGCTTCGGCGGGAGATCACCGGGAGTTCCTCGGGCTCTACTATGTCCGGCGATGAGCGGCGAGGCGGCCGAGCCGCGCAGCAAGCGGGCGATCGACGCGGGACAGCGCCGCGAGCGGATCATCGAGGTCGCGATGCGGCACTTCGCCGAGAACGGCTTCCGCGGTGCTCGCGTCGAGGACGTCGCCCAGGAGGTCGGCGTCGCCAAGGGGACGGTGTTCCTCGATTTCGGGTCCAAGGAGGCGCTGTTCCTCGCGGCCTATCAGCGCGCGGTTCGGCTGTTGCCTGCGTGGCTCGACGCGCCGAAGGAGATCGTCGACGAGGGCTTCTGGGCTACCTTGGACTGGTGGCTCGTGCGCACCGAGGAGTTCGCAACGTCCGATCCCGTGCCAAACCGGATCGCACAGATCGGCCGGTACGACACCGGCCTGGGGCTCCGCCAACCGATCGACCGCTTCATGCGGAGCGAGGACCCCTACGGCACGCTCGAGTTCGTCGAGTTCGGCGTGGCGCGCGGCGAGGTCCGTGACGACGTCGACCCCGAGATGCTCGCCTCGATGCTCGACTGGCTCGCCGAGAAGTTCCAGGACGCGCTCGTGTCGGAAGACCTCGACCCGGGGCTGATCCATCGTCGGCCCGAGCGGCGTGGTATGCGGATCAAGGAATTCGTCGCGATCTTGCGCGACGGGATCCTCGCGCGCGAGGAGCAGTAGCGATCGCCGACGACGCCTGGGCCGAGTATTACGACCAGAGCGAGGGCAGAGAGCCCCGCGAGCTCCTGCTGCAGCTCCTCAGCACCTTCCCGGAACCCGGCACGGCGATCGATCTCGGCTGCGGCGCCGGCATCGAGACCGCCGCGATGCTCGATCGTGGGTGGTCGGTGTTCGCCACCGATGCCCAGCAGGAGGCGATCGACCGGCTGCGCGCCCGCGCCGGGGACCGGCCGAACCTGCGGGTGGTCCGTTCCCCGATGGAAGACGTGGAGCTGCCTCCTGCCGAGCTCGTCTGGGCGAGCTTCAGCCTCTTCTTCTGCGATCCGGCTCGCTTCCCGGACGTGTGGGATCGCATCGTTGCGGCCGTGGCCCCGGCGGGACTCTTCGCCGGGCACTTCCTGGGCGAGCGAGACACGTGGGCGGCCGACCCCACGAAGAGCTCCTTCACGCGTCCCGACGTCGAGGCGCTGTTCGCCGGGTGGGCGATCGAGCGCTTCGATGTAGAAGACGAGGACGGCGAGGCGTGGTCGGCTCCCAAGCACTGGCACGTCTACGAGGTCGTGGCGCGGAAGCCAGCGGCAGCTCCGGCCTAGACTCCAGCGCGGTGGGCATATCGACCGCTGTGTTGCGTCCCGCGATCCTCCGTGTCGCTCACCATCCCTGGGCCCGGCGCCTCGCCACGCGGACCCGCCTTGGTGACACGGTCGCGGGCAGGTTCGTCGCCGGCGAGACGCTCGCCGAGGCGCTCGCCGCCGCTCGCGAGGCCGCCGCCGAGGGCGTCTCGGTCATGCTGAACCACCTGGGCGAGAACGTGACGACGCCTCAGGAGGAGCTGGCGGAGCGCGAGGCGTACCTCGCCGAGATCGCCGCGGCCGCGGCCGCTCCCGAGCTCGACGTCGTGGTGTCGGTGAAGCTCACCCAGCTCGGCCTCGTCCGGTCGGTGGAGGACTGCTGGCGCACGCTCGAGCCCATCCTGGACGCCGCGGCCGAGGCGGGACTCGACCTCATGATCGACATGGAGGAGCACGAGTACGTCGACCGCACGCTCGACGTCTTCCGGCGGGCTCACGAGCGGACGCCCCACGCCGGCGTCGCGATCCAGGCCTACCTGTTGCGAACGCCGGGCGACCTGTTCTCGTTGCCGCCGACGTGCCGGATCCGATTGGTCAAGGGCGCCTACCTCGAGCCACGCCAGGTGGTCTGGCGAACGAAGCGCGAGGTCGATCGGGCCTACACGCGGCTGTTCGCGACGGCGGTCGAGCGCGGTCACCGGATCGACGTGGCGACGCATGATCCGAAGCTGATCGCCGGCGTCCGCGAGCGCGTCGACGCGGTCGACGCATGGTCACGGGTGGAGTTCCAGATGCTGTACGGTGTGCGCCGGGATCTGCAGGCGCAGCTTGCAGCGCAAGGTTATCCCGTCCGCGTGTACATCCCCTACGGCACCGAGTGGTACCCCTACCTCACGCGACGGCTGGCCGAGCGCCCCGCCAACCTGTGGTTCTTCATCTCGAACCTCGTGAGGACCCGATGAGCGAACGGACGGTCGCCTTCCTCGGCGGCGGCAAGATGGGCGAAGCGCTGATCAGCGGCTTGATCCGTTCGGGCGGGCGCACGCCCGACGAGATCATGGTGACGTGCCGCCGCGACGAGCGCGCCCGCGAGCTCGGCGGCAAGTACGGCATCACCGCGACGCTCGATAACGCCGAGGCGGCGAGATGGGCGAGCACGCTGGTGTTGATGGCCAAGCCGCAGGACATGGACGCGATGCTCGGGCAGATCCGGTCGCACGTGACCACCGACGACCTGGTGATCAGCTTCGCCGCAGGCATCCGGACCTCGTTCGTCGTGAAGCACCTGCCGGAGGACATCCCGGTCGTGCGTGTGATGTCGAACGTGCCCGTCATGGTCGACGAGGCGATGTCGGTCGTAGCGGCGGGCCGACACGCGCGCGATGAACACCTCGGCATGGCGGAGGAGCTGCTCGGCTACGTGGGCAAGGTGCTCCGTCTGAAGGAGTCGCACCTCGACGCCGTGACGGCGACGAGCGGCAGTGGGCCGGCGTACTTCTTCCTGTTGGCCGAGGCGATGATCGAGGCGTGCATCCTGCTCGGGCTCTCGCGCGACGTCGCGACCGACCTGATCATCCAGACGATGCTCGGGTCGGCGAAGATGCTCCGGGATACGGGCAAGCACCCGGTCGAGCTCCGTGAGATGGTGACCTCGCCGGGCGGCACCACGATCGAGGCGATCCGCCATCTCGAGGAGGCCGGCGTCCGGGCCGCGTTCCTGAACGCGATCGACGCGGCGAAGAAGCGGAGCGAAGAGCTCGCGCAAGGCGGGGACGAGGACGACTGATGGGCAGAGGCGATCTGAAACGGGTGCGGAGCGCTCGGGACCGGCAGCGGAAGGTCAAGGACCGCGCGCGGCGCGTCGCGGCCGAGAAGGCCGCCGCCCGCAAGGCCGCGAAGCGCAAGTAGTTCTTCTGGGCCGTATGGGCGGCCGTTGCATCGGCCGATACCTCCGAGATGCGACGCATCCTGGTTCCGGCTGTCGTCACCTGCGCGCTGGCTCTCTCCATCGTGCCCGCGCAGGCACGGTACGGGTATACGCGGGCCGACACGTGGGCGCGCTACCACGATCGGATCGCCGGACGAGAGGGTCAGAGAGGCACACTGCGCGTGTGGACCCCCGTCACCGGTTCGACGCGACGGGTCATCTGGTCCGTGAGGAACTCCGGCACGGCGATCCCCAAGATCCACAAGGTCTGTCTCTTATACACATCTGACGCTGCCGACGATGAGTACAACG
>JBKPRM010000116.1:0-6135 GCA_046734555.1 Actinomycetota bacterium
GGCGCCGAGCTGTATCGCGTCGAGGGCACCCAGACGCGCGCGGTCGACACCACCGGCGCGGGCGACTCGTTCGACGCGGGGTTCCTCGCCGCGTGGCTCCGGCAGGAGCCGATCGGGCGAGCGCTCGCGATCGCGAACGCCTGCGGCTCCCTGTCGACGCGGGCGATCGGCGGCGTCGCGGCGCAACCGACGTTGGACGAAGCGCTCGCCCTCGTCGCGGAAGGGAGCGTCGCGTGATCGTCTGCCTGGCAGCCAACCCGTCGATCGACAAGCTGTTCGAGATCGACCGGCTCGTGAAGGGCGACATCCACCGGCCGCAAGGCTTCGTGCAGGTCGCCGGCGGCAAGGGCTTGAACGTCGCGCGCTCGGCGCATTCGCTCGGCGGCGATGTGATCGCGGCGGCGTTGCTGCGCGGGCACGCCGGCAAGTGGCTCGAGGAGCAACTGTCGGCCGAAGGAGTGCGAAGCGCCTCGGTGTGGGCGCACGGCGAGAACCGCTCGTCGCTGTCGGTCGCGGACCGTGAGACGGGCAGCCTCACCGAGTTCTACGAACACGGAGCGGTCGTCCCCGCCGCCGCCTGGACCGAGCTGATGCAGACGGTGTCGGAGGCGTGGCGTCGCGAGGGTTGGTTGACCATCAGCGGGTCGTTGCCGCGGGGCGCTCCCGACGACGGGTACCGCGACCTCGTCGGTGAGGCACGAGCATCGGACGTGCACGTCGCGGTCGACGCGGAGGGGGAGCGCCTTCGGCTCGCGCTCGAGGCGCACCCGGACGTCGTCAAGGTGAATCAGGCGGAGGCGCGCGAGCTGCTCGGTGTCCCGACGGCGCGCCGGGAGGAGGCTCTGACTGCTGCCGCCAAGCTTCGCGACCTCGCGGGCGGCGACGGGCATGCCGGGTTGGTGACCCGTGGCGCGGAGGGGGTCGTGCTGGCGGCTCCCGACGGCACGCTCTACGAGGGCGTGCTCTACGTCCGCGGCCGCTACCCGGTCGGCAGCGGCGACGCGTTCCTCGCGGGGCTGATCACGACGCTCGACCGCGGCGAGCCATGGGACGCCGCGATGTGCGTCGCGCTCGGCGCAGCGACGGCGAACGCGGAGATCGCCGGCGCCGGTCGTCTCGACCCGGCGCGGGCCGCCGAGCTCGCCGAGCAAGCCGAGGTCCGGATCGTGTGAACGACCGGCCGCGCCCCGCAGCGCGATGTGCGTGGGGCCTCCGGTGCTCAGGGGCGCAGGACCGTCTTGAAGCCCTCGGTGGTGTCGACGAGCCGTTCGAACGCCCACTGCCCGTCGGCGAACGACGACGACGTGAACCAACCGGCCGTGTCGATCACCCCCGACCCGATCAGCTCGATCGCCTGAGCGAACTCGTCGTCGACCCATGCGTAGGAGCCGGTGACCGAGACCTCCTTGCCGATCACAGCGAACGCGTTGATCGCCGGCTCCGCCTCTCCGAGCCCGACGGCCTCGATCCTGCCGCCTCGGCGCACAGCCGTGGCCGCGAGCCTCCACGTGGCTTCGACGCCGACCGCATCGATCACCACATCGACGCCGCGCCCGTGGGTCACCTCCGCGATCTCCTCGTCTGTTGTATCTGTTTCGACCGGGATGGCTCCGTGCCTCTTCGCGAGCGCGAGGCGTGCGGCGACCCGGTCGGTGATGAAGACGCGCTTCGCATCCCGTGCCGACGACATCTTCGCCATCAACGTCCCGATCGGGCCGGCGCCGATCACGAGGACCTCGTCGCCGGGAACGACCGCCCGCGCCGTGACGTGGATCGCGTTGGCGAGCGGCTCGATCAGCGTCCCGACATCATCGGAAACCTCGGGGCCGATCTCGATCGCGGCCCGGTCCGGGACGACGAACCGCTCCGCGAAACCGCCGGGCAGGTCGCGGCCGACCAACCGGCCGCGGACGCACAGGTTGGTCCTGCCGGCGCGACATGGCTCGCAGTTCGCGCATGGAAGGACCGGGCGCAGCACGACCCGCCGACCGCTCCTGCCCCGATCGACGCCGTCGCCGACCTCTGCGATCGTGCCGACGGTTTCATGGCCCATGATCAACGGCGGGATCCGCCGGGGGCTCGCCTCGCGGAAGCCGTGCAAGTCCGAGCCGCAGATCGCGGAAGCTGCGGTCGCGATCACGACCTCGCCAGACGCGGGCACCGGTTCGGGCAGGTCCTGTAGCTCCATCCGGCGCGGGCCGAGATAGACGAGCGCCCTCATCCCGTCGGCGGCTGGAGCACGAACGGCTTCTCGCGTGCAGGCACGAGGACGTGCGGCCCGGGGTGGTCGCGCGAGACGCTCTCCACGAGCCATTCGGGGTATCCGCGGTTGCGTGCGAACAGGTCGTAGTGCATCGGGATCACGGTTCCCGCGCCGATCGCCGTCGCGAGCGACGCCGCCTCGCGCTCGGAGAGGTTCCCGACGATGCCGCGCGCCTCGCGCTCGGCGTCTCGGCCGTTGATCGGCAGCATGGCGACGTCGATCTCGAGGGCACCCAGCGTCTCCTCCATGCCGGGATAGTGGATCGTGTCGCCGGCGTGGTACAGACGAACGTCGCCCGCATCGAGGACGTAGCCGAGGAAGCGGATCTCGCCCCCCGAGAGCTCTTCCCCGAACCCGTACGCGTCGGCCATCGTGACGCCGTGCATCGCCGGAACCGCGCGGACCCGGATGCCCGCGAGCTCGATCGGGTCGCCCGGCTGGAGGCCCACGACGCGATCCGGGGCGATCCCCGCCTCGGTCACCATGTCGACGATCGGGCTCGGCACGGCGAACACGGCCTGGGGCGAGGCATCGGCGATGGCCGGTGCGCTGTCGGAATCGAGGTGATCGACGTGCTCGTGGGTGCAGAGGACGATGTCGATGTCGGTTGCGTCGCCAGGCGCGAGGCCGCTCTCGTACTCCCGCCCGCGGTAGGGCGCGAGGAAGGGGTCGATCATCGCGGTCATCGTGGGCGTGCGGATGATGAAGCCGGCCTGGCCGAGCCACGCGGCGGCGAGCCCGCGCGGTGGCACGGCCACGTCGCGCAGGCGCTGGAGCGGCGAGCCGTCGTCGGTCATCCGTTTCCCTCCCTCAGCTCGCGAGTTGTCCGCCGTCGACGGCGAGCAACGCGCCGGTGATGTAGGACGCGTCGTCGGACGCGAGGAACGCGTAGGCGGCCGCGACCTCGTCGGGGGTGCCGGCGCGCGCCAGGGGCACGCGGTCGCGTAGGAACCGTTCGACGTAGCCCGGATCCTCGGCTCCGTCCTGCAGGGGTGTGGCGATCTTGCCGGGGCATAACGCGTTCACGCGGATCGCGTGCGGGGCCAGCTCGATCGCCATCGTTCGCGTGAGCATCGCGATGCCGCCTTTCGACGCGTCGTAGTGTGCGTATCCCGCCTCTCCCTCGAGCGCGTTGGTCGATGCCATGTTCACGACCGCGCCGCCGCGGCCCCGCGCGACCATCCCTTGGGTGACCCGCTGCGCGACCAGGAACTGGCCACGGAGATTCACCCCCAGCATGTGGTCCCAGCGCTCGGTCTCCAGCTCGAGGAACGGCCGCATGAACGCGATCCCGGCGTTGTTGATCAAGACGTCGATCGCCCCGAGCGCTGCCGTGGCGGTCTCGACGAGCCGGTCGACGTCGGTCTCGTCGGTGACGTCGCACCGATCGCCGTTCACGTCGCCGAGCGGCTGGAGACCGGCGACCGCCGACCGCATCTCGTCGGCGTCGACGCCCGCGACGAACACCCGCGATCCCTCGTCGAGGAAGCGCCGAGCCGTCGCCAGTCCGATCCCGCTGGTGCCGCCCGAGATCAGAACGCCGCGCCCCTCCAGCCCGCGCATCAGCGGCTCCGGCGTCGTTGACCCACGGCGCCGAACGCTAGCATCGCGCCGTGCACGACGACGGTCCGACGATCGTGATCAGTGGGGCGGGCGGATGGGTCTTCCCGCTCGAGCTCGCACGCGACATCCTGTCCTTCCCGTCGCTCGCCGGGTCGAGGTTGGTCCTGTACGACATCGACCGGGTTGCGGCCGAACGGACGCGGGGCTCCGTCCAGCAGATGGCTGACGACGCTGGGCTCCCGACGCAGGTGCAGGTCGCCGAGGACCTGCGGTCGGCGTTGCGAGGCGCCGACGCCGTGATCACCGTCTTCCAGGTGGGCGGCGTCGAGGCGTACGCCCACGACGTGTTGATCCCGCGCGAGTACGGCGTCGACCAGACGGTGGGGGACACGCTCGGGCCCGGCGGCATCTTCCGGGGACTGCGCACCGTCGAGGCGCTCCGCGAGGTCGCCGAGGCGATGCTGGAGATCTGCCCCAACGCCTGGCTGCTGAACTACGCGAACCCGATGTCGATCAACGTGTGGGCGACCGAGCGGCTCGGCGTGCACATCGTCGGTCTCTGCCACAGCGTGCAGGGCACCTCGGAGCTGCTCGCCCGGGAGCTGGGCGTTCCGTACGACGAGGTGACGTTCGACTGCGCGGGCGTGAACCACACAGCGTGGTTCACGACGTTCCGTCGAGGGAACGAGGATCTACTGCCGCGGATCCGCGACGTCATGCGCGCTCGCCACGTCGACCGGTCGATCCCGCTGCTGGACCGCTCCGACGATCCCTACGAGAGCATCGAGCGCGTGCGGGCGGAGCTGCTGATGCTGACGGGGTACTTCCATACGGAGTCGAGCCATCACGCCAGCGAGTACTGGGCGTGGTTCCGCAAGACCCCCGAGATCACCGCTACCTACCTCGATCGGCGCTGGGATTACCTCGAGATCTGCCGCAGCGCCGACGCCTCGTACACCAACGAGGACGTCGTCGCGGAGGCGCGAGAGGCCGGCCCCGTGCACGGCGGCGAGTTCGCGGCGCCGATCGTCGACAGCCTCGTGACGGGCGCACCCCGCGTCGTCTACGGGAACGTCCGCAACGGAGACCTGATCGACAACCTGCCCGCAGACGCATGCGTCGAGGTCGCGTGCCTCGCGGATCGCAACGGTGTCCGGCCGCTGCGCTACGGGACGCTGCCGGCCGCCTGCGCCGCGCTGAACCAGGTGCAGATCACCGTGCAACGCCTCGTCGTGGAGGCCGCCACGACCGGGGACCGCGACCTCGTGCACGCCGCGGTCGCGCTGGATCCGCTCACGAGCGCCGTGCTGACCCTCCCGCAGATCCACGAGATGACCGACCGGATGCTGGAGGCGGAGGCTCAGTGGCTCCCCCGGTTCGCGTCGGCATCACGCGTCGGCTGACGGGCCCCCTCACGCGGCGCCGTCGAGCGTCCGACCATCATCGGGATCGAACACGTGCAGCTCGGCGGTGTCCACGATCAGCGGGACGGTCTCGCCGACCTTGACGTCGATCTTGGGATCGACGCGCGCCACGAACGTCGACACGCGCTGCTCGATCACTTCGTCGACCACGTCGGTGTCCTCTTCGGCCCGGACGAGGTCGCGGGTGTCGTCGGTGACGACGGGTGGCGCGTCGAGCGTGAAATGCACCAGCGCCTCCGCGCCGAGGGCCTCGCGGAGCGCGATCGTCGCCTGGATCCGACGGCCTTGCGTCTGGCCGCCCGCCGCGCCCTCGTGCTCGAGAGACTCAGGGCGTATCCCGAGGAGGACCGTCCGCCCTTCGAAGCGAGCGAGGTCCGGCCGGCGCTCGACGAAGCCCGGATCGAGGTCGAGCGCTGACGACCCGAACCGCGCCACCAGATGGCCGTCGGTCCGCTCGATCGTCGCCTCGACCAGGTTCATCGCCGGCGAGCCGATGAACCCGGCAACGAAGACGTTCGCCGGCCGGTCGTACAGGACCTGCGGGGAGTCGACCTGCTGGAGCACGCCGCGCCGCATCACGGCCACACGGTCGCCCATCGTCATGGCCTCCGTCTGATCGTGCGTCACGAAGATCGTCGTGACGCCGAGGTCCGTCTGGATGCGCCTGATCTCGGCTCGCATCTGGACCCGGAGCTTCGCGTCGAGGTTCGACAGCGGTTCGTCCATCAGGAACGCGCGCGGCTCGCGGACGATCGCACGTCCCATCGCGACCCGCTGCCGCTGACCACCCGACAACGCCTTGGGCCGCCGGTCCATCAGCTCCGAGATCCCGAGGATCCGTGCGGCCTCTCCGACGCGCTGCTCGATCTCGGCCTTGCTCTGGTT
>JBKPRM010000117.1:0-5574 GCA_046734555.1 Actinomycetota bacterium
GAGCCCGATCGTTGGGCCGAGCGCGTACTGCAGGCCACCGAGCGCGGCGACGAGGTTCTGGCCGAGCACGCCCTGGATCGTCGCGATGAGGGCCGGCGCGCCCGGACGTTCGCTCGCGAGCGAGATGCCGCCCCACTCCGCGACGCGCGTCCACCACAGGTATACGGGCACGTCCGGCCCGACCGGGAGCGGATACCCGTGACGAAGCGTCGGCCACAGGAAGACGCGGAGCAACGCGGCGCCCAGGACGATGACGAGCCCGATGTCGACGGCGGTGCGCACCGCTCGCGATCGCGTTCGGAACACGGAGATCGACGCCGCGGCCACCTGGTCGGCGACCGTACCACTCGCCTCGCCCGGGCCTTCGAACCGGCACTGTTACCATCGCCCGCATGCTCGACCGCGACCTCGTCACCGACGTGCTGACGACGGCTCGTCGCAAAGGCGGGGACGCGGCGGAGCTGTTCGTCGAGGAGCGGTCGTCGACCTCGATCCGGCTCGACGATCGTCGTGTCGAGGAGCTGACCACCGGGCTCGACCGCGGCGCGGGGGTGCGTGTCTTCCAAGGTGCGACCTACGGCTACGCGTACTCGAACCGGCTCGATCGCGACTCGCTGATCGAGGCCGCGGAGGCTGCGAGCGCGGCTTTGTCGGGAGACGCGCCGGGGCAGGTCGTTGACCTGACCGAGCGCACCGGCGTGGGCACGAACCGTGCCGAGCGCGCCGCCGCTGACGTCGACGCCGCGACCAAGGTCGGTTGGCTCCGCGAGGTCGACGACGTCGCGCGCGGCGTCAGCTCGGAGGTCACGCAGGTCACCGGGATCTACTTCGATTCCGTGCAGCGTCGCCTGATCGCGACGAGCGACGGCGGCTGGGTCCGGGAGGACCGCCCACGCATCCGGCTCGTCGCCCAGGTCGTCGCGAAGCGCGGCGACGTGATCCAGACGGGCTGGCACGGGCCTGCGGCGTGTGCGGGCGTCGAGTTCCTCGACGAGCACCCGCCCGAGGTGACGGGACGGCGCGCGGCGGAGCGAGCGGTCGCGATGCTCGACTCGATCCCCGCCCCCGCGGGCGAGATGGCGGTCGTCGTCGCGAACGGGTGCGGCGGCGTCTTGTTCCACGAGGCCGTCGGGCACCCGCTCGAGGCTGACGCGGTCGACAAGGAGGCCTCCGTCTACCGCGGGCTCGTCGGCACGAAGTGCTCGAGCGAGCTGATCAACGGCGTCGACGACGCGACGATCGCGAACGGCTGGGGCTCCTACGACTTCGACGACGAGGGCACGCCGGCCGCGCGGACGGTGCTGTTCACCGACGGCGTGCTGCAGGGCTACCTGCAGGACCGCATCCGCGCGGCGCGCATGGGCGCGGAGGTCACGGGCAACGCACGACGCGAGTCATACGCGCACCCGCCGATCGTGCGTATGACCAACACGAACATCCTGCCGGGTGCGACCGACCCCGAGCAGATCGTGCGCGACACCGAGCGGGGGATCTACGTGACCGGCCTGGGCGGAGGGCAAGTCAACCCGGCGAGCGGCGACTTCGTGTTCGGCGTCTCCGAGGGCTACCTGATCGACCGCGGCGAGATCTCGACGCCTGTTCGCGGCGCGAACCTGATCGGTCGCGCGATCGACGTGATGAGCTCGGTCGACGCGGTCGGCTCCGACTTCGAGACCTGGGAGGGCGTCTGCGGCAAGGACGGCCAGGGCGCTCCCGTGGGGAGCGGCTCGCCCACCCTTCGGATCTCGCGGATCACCGTCGGGGGCACCGGTGTCTGATCTCCGCGAGCTGGTGCAGGCCGCGGTCGGGGCCGCGACGCAGGGCGAGCAGGTCGAGGCCTACGCCGAGGAAGAGCGCCGCACCGAGGTGAGCGCGCTGCGAGGCGAGGTCGAAGGGATGACGTTCGCGGAATCGCGGGGCGTCGGCGTCCGCGTGATCCGCGACGAACGGCTCGGCTACGCCTGGGCCGCCGATCCGACGATCGGCGAGGTGCGCGACGCCGTCGCGCGGGCACGCGAGAACGCGGCGCTCGCCGAGCCCGATCCGGCGAACGCACTTCCCGACGCCGGCGCGATCGGCCCGATGCCCGAGCTCTACCGCGAGGAGAGCGCGTCGATCTCCGTCGACGACAAGGTGCGGATGGCGCTCGATCTCGAGCGCTACACCGTGTCCCGCGACCCGCGCGTGACGAAGGTCGACGTGGTGCAGGTGGGGGACCAGGTCTCCCACGTCGCGATCGCGTCAACGACGGGGGTCGACGTCGCCTACGAGCGCACCGACGCCTTCGTCGTCGCGGTCACGCTCGCCGTCGAAGGAGACGACACGCAGACCGGGTTCTCGTTCACCATCTCGCGCGGTCTCGACCTGCTCGCCTGGGAGCCGATCGCCGACGAGGCGGTGGACCGTGCGGTGCAGATGCTCGGCGCCGCGAAACCGGAGACGGCCAAGGTGCCCGTGATCCTCGACCCGTTCGCGGCGTCGAGCTTCCTCGGGGTGCTCGCAGGCGCCCTGAACGCGGACAACGTGCTGAAGGGCCGGTCGTTGTTCGCCGACCTCGTCGGCGAGGGCGTGGGGTCGAAGGCCTTCACCTTGATCGACGACGGTCGGCGCGCCGACGGACCCGGCGCATGCCCATTCGACGGCGAGGGCGTGGCGAGCGGACGGACCGAGTTGTTCTCGGGCGGCGTGCTGGACGGGTTCCTGCACTCCACCTATACGGCTCGGCGCGCGGGCAAGGGCCAGCGGTCGACGGGGAACGCGAAGCGCGGCGGATACAAGAGCGCGCCCGGCGTCGGCACGTCGAACTTCTTCGTCGAGCCAGGCGACCGCGGGCTCGACGGGCTGCTCACCGACGCCGAGGGTGGCGTGCTGATCATGGATGTGAGCGGCGTGCATTCGGGTGCGAACCCCATCAGCGGGGAGTTCAGCGTGGGCGCGACCGGTCGGCGGATCGGTCCGGACGGCGCGCTCGGCGAGCCGCTCCGCGAGATGACCGTCGCATCGACGCTGCCCGAGATGCTGCAGGGGGTCCGCGCGGTCGGGAGCGACCTGCGGTTCTTCTCGAGCGTCGGCACCCCGTCGATCCTGATCGGCGAGATGACGCTCGCCGGCGTCTGATGATCGCGATCTCGGTCGCGGCCCGTGAGCGGATCGCGGAGGTCGAGCCGCTGACACGCTCGCTGCACGCGCATCACCTCACCGCCGACCCGGCGATCCCGGGGATCCCGCCGCGGGACGCCGACACCTGGTGGGAGATCCGTCGCGGTCGATACGAAGCGTGGCTCGCCGAGCCGGGGAGCTTCTTGCTGCTCGCGGAAGACGACGGCGCTTTGGTCGGCTACGCCCTGGTGACGTTCCACGACCGGGATGACTCGCACGCGACGGGGGGCCGCTACGCCGAGTTGCAGTCGCTCGTGATCGCGGACGATCGTCGCGGCGGCGGGCTCGGGACCGAGCTGCTGCACGAGGTCTACCGGCAGGTGCGGGTGCGAGGCGCTCACGAGATGGCGATCGGGGTGATCGCGACGAACGAGCGGGCGCAACGCCTCTACGAACGTGAAGGCTTCCGCCCGTGGGTGCTGTACAACCTCGGGAAGGTCCCGGAGATCTGAGGATCCTCGGTCGGCGTCGAGCGCGAGGTCGACCGCCGCCGGGCGCCCCTTCCGCCACGACGTCAGGATCGAGGTCGGCCTCCCGGCGACCTCACGACACCGTCACCGCGATCGTATGCAGCCCTGTCGAGCCATCCGGGAACGGCGGAGCGATCGCGTCGGTCTGCACGACGCCGTCACCATCGGTGGCGCGCACCGTGATCCGATGCTCGCCGGGCTCTGCGTTCCACTCGTACATCCACTGGCGCCACGTGTCGATCGTGTCCTGCGCGGCGAGCCGCGTGGGCATCCAGGAGCCCCCGTCGATCTGCACCTCCGCGGCGGAGATCCCGCGGTGCTGCGCCCACGCGACGCCCGCGACGACCACCCGCCCGGCGCTCACGTCCACCCCGTCGCGCGGCGTGTCGATGCGCGAGCTCGTCTTGATCAGCACCTGTTCTGCCCAGCCACGGCGCACCCAGTACGCGGAGTACGCCTCGTAGGTCGTGGCCTCGATCGACACGATCCATTTGCACGCAGACTCGTAGCCGTAGAGGCCGGGGATCACCATCCGCACCGGGAACCCGTGGGCGAGCGGCAGCGCCTCGCCGTTCATCGCCACCGCGAGCATCGCGTCTCGTCCATCCAGGGCGACGCCCGCGGGGGTTCCCGTGGTGAACCCGTCCGCAGACCGCGAGACGAGCTGGGTGACGCCGGGCTGCAGTCCCGCCTCCTCGAGCAGCGGCGCGAGCATGACGCCCGTCCACCGGGCGTTGCCGATGTAGCCGCCTCCGACCTCGTTCGACACACATGTCAACGTCACGTCGCGCTCGACCAATGGGCGTGACGTCAGTTGGCCGTAGTCCAGCGTCGATGGCCGATCGACCATGCCGTCGATCGTGAGCGTCCAGCCGTCTGCCCGCACCGCCGGCACCAGCAATGCCGTGTCCACCCGGTAGAAACGATCGTTCGGGGTGATGAACGGCGGCATGCCCTGAACCCCGAGATCGGCGCCGCCTGCGGTCGGCCGCCCGCCGTCGGCGACCCGGGGGAGCTGGATCGCTGCACGCGAGGCGCTGGCGTCCGATCGCCGCACCAGGTATTCGCCGATGAACCCCGTGGCAACGGCGATGGCGGCTGCACCGGCGCTCGCGGACAGGAACCGTCGCCGGTCGAGGCCTCCCGGCTTCGGCTGCTCGTCCTCCGGCGACACCATCGGAGCCATCCCGGCGCGGCCGCGCAGCCACCCGTACGTCGCGAGACCGGCCAGCGTCCCGACCGCGGCGGGGATCGCTGCGGCGAGCCCGTTGCCCGGCCGCCCGACCGCGGCCGCGGCGCCGATCGTCCCGAGCGCCACCAAGCCGATGGTGCCCACCCGGGGCCGACGCAACGACGCGATCCCGAGGAGGATGGCGGCGAGCGCGAGCACGATCCCGATACCGCCGAGCAGCACCGCCTTGTCGCGGGTACCGAACGTCTCGATCGCGAAACGCTTCAGCCATTCCGGCGACGCGTCGATCGCCGTGCTACCGACAGCGAACACGGGCGAGCTGCCGGGACCGACCACGGCCGCCGTGAGCTGCGCGATCCCGATCGCGACCGCGCCGGACAGCAGGCCGATGACAGCTCCGGTCGACCAGCGCGGCTGCGGCTCCTGCTTCGTCTCCATGAGGTTCGGTGGGACCGAGGCGGTCACCCGTTACGACATACGGTCGGCGATCAGATCGTGGCCGATCGGACGCCGGTTGCGACCAGCGCGAGCACGATCCCGGCAACAGCCAGGCGATAGACCATGAACAGCAGGAAGTCATGGGTCCGCAGGTATCGCAGCAGGAACCAGATCACGACGAACCCGCTCGCCGCGGCGGCAAGGAAGCCGGCAAGGAACTGGGCCCCGTAGCCCTGGAACCCGGTCTGCGCGACGTCGACCGCCTTCAGCAGTCCGGCCCCGGCGATGATCGGCAGCGCCAGCAGGAAGGAGAAG
>JBKPRM010000118.1:0-6054 GCA_046734555.1 Actinomycetota bacterium
ATGCAGGACGAGGTGATCCGTCTGCAGCGCGACGTGCACAAGACGATGATCTTCATCACCCACGATCTCGCCGAGGCGCTGAAGCTCGGCGACCGCATCGCGATCATGAAGGACGGGAAGTTCGTCCAGGTCGGCACGCCGGAGGAGGTCGTGGCGCGGCCGGCCGACGACTACGTCGCGGACTTCACCCGCGACGTGCCGCGCGCCCACGTGCTGACGGTACGCACGATCATGCGCTCGGCCAACGGCGAGGCCGACTTCGCAGGCGACGTCGATGCTTCCGAGGTCGTCCAGGACCTGCTCGCCAAGGTCGCCGAGGAACAGCGGCCGTTCCGCGTCGTCGAGGGCGGACACCAGGTCGGCGTCGTCGACCGCACCGCCGTCCTCGCGGCGATGATCGAGGATCGCTGATGGCGGTCGTCCGCGACGAGCGCTCCCTGCTCGAGGTCCAGGCGACCGCTGGCACGATCCATCAGGCCGATCACCCGTGGCGCCGTCGCCTGCTCTGGGGGGCCGCGATCGTGGTGGCGATCGTGATCGGGCTGGTCGCATTCCCGAACGGATTCCCCGAGAGCCTCACCGTCGACGTCGCGACACCACTGAACGACGCGAACAACTGGGTGATCGCACACCAGCTGACGAACCCCGTCTTCGTCCACGTGTTGAACCCTGTGAAGAACGGGATCAACTCCGCGGTCGAGCAGCTGGTGCTCGGCATGGCGCGGCTCACGTGGCTCGGCCTGTTGGCGCTCGTCGTGGCCGTGGCGGGGTACTTCGCCGGCTGGCGGAAAGCGGTGCTCGCGGGCGTCGGGTTCCTCGTGATCGGCGTTCTCGGCTATTGGTCGGAGAGCCTGGACACGCTGGCGCTGATCCTGTTGTCGGTGATCGTCGCGCTCGCGATCGGGATCCCCGTCGGGATCCTCTCGGCCCGGCACCCCCGGCTCGAGCAGGTGCTTCGGCCGGTGCTTGATGCGATGCAGACCGTGCCGGCGTTCTCCTACCTCGTGATCGTCGTGCTGCTGTTCAGCATCGGAGCAACGAGCGCGCTGATCGCGACGGTCATCTTCGCCCTGCCCCCCGCGATCCGTCTGACGAGTCTCGGGATCCGGCAGGTGCCCGGTGACTCCGTGGAAGCGGGGCTCGCGTTCGGCGTGACGCAGCGGCAGCTGTTGCGCAAGGTGCAGCTGCCACTCGCGAAGCCGGCCATCATGGTCGGCGTCAACCAGACGATCATGATGGCGCTCGGCATCGTGGTGATCGCCGCGACGATCGGGTACCCGGGCCTCGGCTTGGAGGTGCTCCAGGGCCTGCAGCGGCTGCAGGTCGGGCGCGCCCTCGCGGCGGGGCTCGCGCTCGTCGCGGTCGCGATCGTCCTCGACCGGGTCACCTTCGGCTGGAGCGAGACGGAACGGACCCGACGCGGCTCGAGCACCGTCCGCGTGTTCGGGGTCACGATCTCGCGGCGGGTGCTCGCGCTCCTGCTCGTGGTCGGCGTGATCGCCGCGATCTTCGTCGGCCGGCAGGTACTTCGCCAGCAGGACTTCCCGGATCAGTGGGTGGTCTCGATCGCGAAACCGGTCGACAGCGTCGAGGAGTCGATCACGAACGCGATCGGGTCCTTCACGCGCTCGCTCTCCGACGGTGCCACGCGATGGGGCCTCGTCCCGCTGCGCGACCTGTTGCAGGACCTGCCGTGGTGGATGATCTGTCTCGGAGCAGCCGTGGGGGCTTACGCCGCCGCGCGGCGCGTGCCGCTCGCGATCGCCTCGTTCGTGCTGATCGCGGCGATCGGCGTCATGGGCCAGTGGAACAACGCGATGGACACGCTGAGCCAGGTGATCATCGGCGTCATCTGCAGCGTCGCGATCGGGATCCCGCTCGGCATCTGGGCCGCGCGGAGCGACCGCGTGCAGCGCATCATGAAGCCGGTCCTGGACGGCATGCAGACGCTGCCGCAGTTCGTGTACCTCGTGCCGGTGATCGCGCTGTTCCACGTCGGGCGGATCCCCGGGGTGATCGCCGCACTCGTCTACGCGTTGCCGCCGTGCATCCGCCTCACCGACCTGGGCATCCGCCAGGTGCCGCACGATCGCGTCGAGGCCGCCGTGGCGTTCGGGGCGACGGATAACCAGCTGCTCCGGAAGGTGCAGCTCCCGCTCGCGAAGCCCTCGATCATGCTCGGCGTGAACCAGACGATCATGATGGTCCTGTCCGTGGTGATCATCGCCGGCCTCGTGGGCGGGGAAGGGCTCGGCTATCAGGTGGTCAACGGCCTGTCGCACGACTTCGGGACGGGCCTCGTCGCGGGGCTCTGCATCTTGCTGCTCGCGATCGTGATCGACCGGATCACGCAGGCGATGGGGCAGCCCGCGGGTCGCGCGACGACCAAGGCGCACGGGGTCGGGTGGTTCTTCGGACCATCCCGGACACGCCGTGCCGCCGTAGAGATAGGCGGAGACGAGATCCCGGGAGAGATCCCGGCAGGGAAGGGGGAAGCATGAGGTCACGCAGGCGGGCGTTCGTAGGGAGCGCTCTCGTGTCGCTCGCGCTGGTCGCCGCGGCCTGCAGCGATGTATCGAGCACCTCGTCCGCGGCGGGCGGCACCGTGCCCGACAACTCGGGGACGACGATCAACTTCTCGATCAGCCCGTGGGACGGGTCGGCAGCCAACGTCGCTGTCGCGGAGTACCTGCTGAAGAACCAGCTCGGCTACTCGGTGGGCGACAAGGACATCGACGAGTACGCACAGTTCAAGGCGCTTGCGAACGGCGACCTCGACGCGACGCTCGAGGTCTGGCCCTCGGGTCACGCGGCCGACTACAAGAAGTACATCGCGTCGAATAACGGCGTCGTCGACGGTGGGGAGCTCGGGATCACCGGGCGCATCGGCTGGTACATCCCCACGTACATGCTGCAGGACCACCCGGAGCTCGCGACCTGGGAAGGCCTCAAGACCGACGCCGACCTGTTCAAGACGGCCGACTCGGGCGACGCCGGGCAGATCCTCGACGGCGCGCCGAGCTACGTCACCTACGACCAGACGATCGCCGACAACCTCGGTTTGAACCTGAAGGTCGCGTACGCGGGATCCGAGGCGGCGGAGCTCACCGAGCTCGACACGGCGTACCAGGATCAGAAGCCGATCCTGATGTACTTCTGGACCCCTCACTGGGCGCAGGCGAAGTACGACCTGACGCAGATGAAGCTGCCCGAGGTGACCGAGCAGTGCAAGGACATCTATTCGACGGGTGAGAACGCCGACGCGTACAACTGCGACTACCCGCCGGACCCGCTGTACAAGGCGTTCAACGACGGGTTGGAAGCGAAGGCGCCGGCAGCCTTCGCGTTCTTGAAGGCGATGCAGTGGGGCGTCGACGATCAGAACGGCGTCGCCGCCGACATCCACTCCGGGACCGACCCGGAGGAAGCGGCGAAGACCTGGGTCGACGCGAACCAGGACGTCTGGCAGCCCTGGGTGGACGCCGGGCTCGCGGCGCAATCGGCCTGACCGGGGAGGGGTGGGCGGCCGTCGGCCGCCCACCCCGTCGGTTCACCCTCCCGCCGGGGTTGCGGTTCCCGCAACCCCGGCGTTGCATGAGCAACCCAACGCGGCATCATCGACCTCGTGGCTGACCTGCCCACACGCGCCCGAACCGTGATCGTCGGCGCCGGCATCGTCGGCGCATCCGCCGCCTATCACCTCGCCGACCTCGGCGAGACCGATGTGCTGGTGATCGACCAGGGGCCGCTGTTCGCGACGGGCGGCTCGACGTCTCACGCCCCGGGACTCGTCTTCCAGACGAACGGATCGCGCACGATGTGCCGGATCGCGCAGGACTCCGTCGCGCTCTACGACATGCTCGACGTCGACGGCGAACGCGTCTGGTACGGCGTGGGCGGCATCGAGCTCGCGACCACACCTGAGCGGATCGAGGAGCTCAAGCGCCGGCAGGGGTTCGCGAAGTCGTGGGGGCTCGACGACACCGAGCTTCTGTCGCCGGCCGAGTGCGCGGAGCGCTCTCCCTTGCTCGATCCATCGACGGTGCTCGGCGGCTACTGGGTCGCGAGCGACGGCGCCGCGAAGGGCGTGAAGGTCGTCGAGGCGCTCGCCGCCCGCGCGCAGGCGGCGGGGATCCGGTTCGAAGGCAGCGTCACGGTGACGAACTTCGACACAGCCGGCGGTCGCGTCCATGCGGTCCAGACAGCACAGGGTCGGATCGAATGCGAGCGTGTCCTGCTCTGCGCCGGCCTCTGGGGCCCGACGGTTGGCGAGCTGGCAGGCGTGCCCATCCCGCTCGTGGCGGTGCAGCACCAGCTCGTCTGGACCGACGCGGTGCCCGAGCTCGGCTCCCTCGCCGGAGACACGTGGGCGCAGCAGCCGATCGTTCGACATCAGGACATGTCCCTGTATCTCCGGCAGCGAGACGACCACTACGGCGTCGGCAACTACCGGCACGAGCCGATCGTGACACCACAGCACGCGATCCGCGCGCCCGGCGGCTCCATGCAACCGTCGCTCATGCCGTTCACGCCCGAGGACTTCGACCTGTGCGAGGCCGAGACCGAGCGGTTGTTCCCGGCGCTCGCCGGCACGATGCGCCCGATCGATCCCGCGCGCTCGATCAATGGGATGTTCTCGTTCACGCCGGATGCGGGGTCGGTCGTCGGCGAGAGCGCCGCCGTCCGCGGGTTCTGGGTGTGCGAGGCGGTCTGGGTCACGCATGCGGCCGGCATGGCGCGTCAGGCGATCGAGTGGATGGTGACGGGCGAGCCTTCGTACGACCTGTCCGAGGCTGACGCGAACCGGTTCTATCCGTTCCAGACGACGGCGCCCTACGTCGTGGAGCGGGGGAAGCAGCAGTATCGGGAGGTCTACGACATCCTGCACCCCCGCCAGCAGCCGTCGAAGCCGCGCAACCTTCGGCTGACGCCGTTCTTCGACCGCCACACCGAGCTCGGCGGGCATCTCATCACCGGCGCAGGCTGGGAGCGGCCGCAATGGTTCGACGCCAACCGCGACGAGGTCGGCGGCGTGACGCGCGAGTGGGCTCGCCGATCCGGCTGGGCAGCCCGTGAGTGGTCGCCGATCGAAGGCGGCGAGCACCTCGCTGTTCGCGAGCGCGCGGGTCTGTTCGACCTGACGCCGTACGTGAAGCTCCGCGTCCAGGGTCCCGATGCGCTCGCGTTCCTCGAGCGCGTGTCCGCGAACCGGATCGACCGGCCCGTGGGGAGCGTCGTGTACACCGCGATGCTCACGCGCAGGGGTGGGATCCGCTGCGACCTGACGGTGACGCGTCACGACGACGACGTGTTCATGGTCGTGACGGGCGGCGGCTCCGGCATGCACGACCTCGCGTGGCTCCGGTCACAGGTCCGCGACGGCGAGCAGGTGCGCATCTACGACGCCTCGAGCCGCTCGTTCGTGCTCGGGCTGTTCGGCCCCCGCGCCCGGCGGATCCTCGAGGCCGTCACCGCCGACGACGTCTCGAACGACGGGATGCCCTACCTCACGGGCCGTTCTATCGAGATCGGCGAGGTGCCGGCGTTCGCGCAGCGGATCAGCTACGTCGGCGAGCTCGGGTGGGAGATCTACGGGCCGTTCGACATGGGCGCGCGCGTGTGGGACCTGTTGTGGGAGGCGGGTCGCGAGCACGGACTGGTCGCGGCTGGCCTCGGCGCCTTCGATTCCCTCCGCCTCGAGAAGGGCTACCGCCTCTGGGGACAAGACATCGGGACCGAGTACGACCCGCTGTCTGCGGGGCTGGGGTTCGCCATCCGGTGGGACAAGGAGTTCCAGGGGAAGGAGGCGCTCGAGCGGATCCGCGACGACGGTCCCACGAAGCGCCTGACCGCGATGACGTTCGACGACCCGCGCGACGTGGTGATGGGCAAGGAGCCGGTTTGGCACGACGGCCGGGTCGTCAGCTACGTGACGAGCGCCAACTACGGCTACTCGATCGGGCGCGGGATCGTCTATGGGTACCTCCCGGCCGAGCTGGCCCAGCATGGAACGCCGGTGGAGGTCGAGTATTTCGGCAGGCGGCTGCCGGCGAC
>JBKPRM010000119.1:0-11416 GCA_046734555.1 Actinomycetota bacterium
GTGTCCCGGCAGGCCCGTGACCCCGCCGCCCGGATGGGTCGCCGACGATGCCTGGTACCAGCCCTTGATCGGGGTGCGGTAGTCGGCGAAGCCGACGGCGGGCCGCATGTGGAACAACTGATCCACCGTGAGCTCGCCGTGGAAGATGTTGCCGCCGATCAGGTCCCAGCCCTCCTGCATCTGCTTCGGGCCGATGATCTGCCGGGCGATCACTGAATCTTTGAACCCCGGTGCGACGTCGTCGAAATGCTGGATCAACCGGTCGGCGTACGCCTCGAGCTCCGGCCAGTGGTCGTCCTCGTCATCCGCCCAGTCCGCAGGCACCCACTGGGAGAACATCGACACCGTGTGGGTGCCCTCGGGCGCGAGCGTCTTGTCGACGACCGTCGGGATCTCGGTGTCCGAGAACGGCACGCCCGCCGCCTTGCCGAACCGAGCGTCCTGATATGCGCGCTCCAGCTGCTCGTTGTCGTCGAGCAGCTCGATGGCGCCCCCGTGGATCTCCGGATCGAAGTCCGGGTTCGCGGTGAACGTCGGCAGCTTGTCGATCGCCAAGTTGATCTTCACCGTGCCGCTGCGCGTTTTCCAGTTCTCGATGTCCGACACGAACGACGCCGGCAGCTCATCGCGCTCCAGCTGCTCGAGGAACGTGATCTTCGGGTGGATCGCCGTCACGACGAGCGGCGCCTGATACTCGGTTCCGTCGTCCAGCACGACCCCGGTGACCCGGCCACCACTGGTCGAGATCTTCTTCACCGCCGCGTTCAGGCGCACCTCGGCGCCGAAGAACTTCGCGCTGTCCTCGCACGCCTGCGCGACCGCGCCCATGCCGCCTTCCATGAAGCCCCAGCTCGCGACCTCGCCGTCGCCGATGTCCCCGACCGAGTGGTGCATCAGCACGTACGCCGTGCCGGGCGCGTCCGGGCCGGCCCAGGTGCCGATGATCCCGTTGACCGCCATGAAGCCCTTCATCTGCGGGCTCTCGAACCAGCGCTCCAACAGGTCGGTCGCGCTCATCGTGAACAGCCGCGTGATGTCCGCCGCCGTCTGCTCGTCGACCTGCTTGCGGAGGCCCCACGCGAGCTGGAACACGTCCTTCAGATCGCCGAAGCGCCGCGAGCCGAGGTGCGGCGGCGTCTTCATCAACAGCGGACCCATGATGTCCGCGATCCTGCCGACCCACTCGTAGAACTCGAAGTACGCATCGGCGTCCTTCTTCGAGAACCGGGCGATCGACTCCCGTGTGATCGCGTCGTCGGTGTGTTGGATCACCGAGCCGCCACCGCGCATCGGCATGTACCCCTGGCCGAGCGGCAGCAGCTTGAACCCGAACCGCTCGAGCTGCAGGTCCCGCCGAACCGATGGCGGCATCAGCGACATCGTGTACGAGAGGGTGTTGACCTTGACCCCGGGCAGCTCGTCGGGCCAGGGCTCCATCGTGTCGGCCGCGCCCCCGGTCTTGTGCCGCTTCTCCAGCACGATCGTCTTGGCCCCCCGCTTGGCGAGGTACGCCGCGGCGACGAGCCCGTTGTGGCCCCCACCGATCACGATCGCGTCATAGCTTTTCGAGCTCACGGTTGATCCTTCGTTCAAAGGGGTGGACCGAGGGTATACCCGGGCGGTTCGAGGCCGGTAGCCGCAGCCCCCTGCAACATCCCGGCCTCTGCCCCACACTGAGGGGTATCGCGAGGACGACCGCACCCAGCGGAGCGTCCCGATCCGAACCACTGAAAGGAGTACCAACCGTGACCGAGACCGCAACGTTCGGCGCCGGCTGTTTCTGGGGCGTGGAATGGGTGTTCCGCAAGGTCCCGGGCGTCATCGACGCCGTCAGCGGCTACAGCGGAGGCACCACCGTCAACCCGACCTATCGGGAGGTCTGCGGCCACCGAACCGGCCATGCCGAGGTGGTCCGTGTGACGTTCGACCCGGCGGTCGTCACCTTCGAGCAGCTGCTCGAGGTGTTCTGGGCGATGCACGACCCGACACAGGTGAACCGGCAGGGCCCGGACATCGGCGACCAGTACCGCAGCGTCATCTTCACCGAGACGCCCGAGCAGCTGGTCACCGCGACCGAGTCGAAGGCCAAGGCGCAGGCGCGCTTCTCCCGGCCGATCGCGACAGAGATCGAGCCGCTCGACGCGTTCTACCCCGCCGAGGACTACCACCAGCGCTACTACGAGGGGAACGGCCACACGCCGTACTGCCACGTGTTCCCGGCAGACGTCGTCGAGTCCCTCGGGCTGGTGAAGGCTCAGTCCCGATAGCCCACGATCTTGTGGGAGCTGTCGCACAGCGGCTGCGATCGTGATGCGCCGCAGCGACAGAGAGACACCCGATCGCTCGGCGGGAGCGTCCGGTCACCAACGGTGATCGGCGCCCCGCCGGCGACGCGGATCGGGCCGTCGGGCTTCAACGCGATCGCCGGCGGGCCCCCGGGGTCGGGCACGTCCCATCGGAACGGCGCCGGCTTCGGCCCATCCGCCGGCTCTTCCGCGAAACACGTATACGGCTCCGGCCGGTCGCACAGGGGCATCGACCCGGAGCGCCCGCACCTGCACACCGCGTAGCTCGGCCCCGTCTCGATCGCGTCGATCTCGTAGGTCTGCCCGACGCGACGGAGACGTCCGAGGGGCACATCCTCGACGAGGAGCGGACCTCCGGGCACGACGTGGACGCGCATCGCGCCACGGTACCCGACGGTGTGATACTCGCCGTTCGTGACCGATGAGCCGCGCGCCGACCCGGCCCCCTCGGCGCAGGCCGAGGCCGCCGCCCCGCCCTACGCGCGACTGCGCGACGACATCCGCGGTCGGATCGAAACGGGATCCCTCCTGCCGGGAGACCGGCTCCCGACCGTCCGCGGCTCGGCCGAGCTCCTGGGGGTCGCGCCGAACACGGTCGCCCGCGCCTACCGCGAGCTCGAAACGGACGGCTGGATCGTCGGCCGCGGCAGGGCCGGCACGTTCGTCGCCGACCGGCCCCCCGACCCGGCGGCCGGCCGGAGCGAGCAGCTGGCTGAAGCAGCCGAGGTTTTCCTCCGGCGGGCAGAGCGCCTGGGATTCACGCACGATGAGGCGGTGCGGGCGCTGCGCCGCCGCTGAGGCTGCTCGACCTCGTCGGTCGGCGGCCGTACACTCCTCGAACGCGTGTTCGATGATCTCAACCCCCAGCAGCTCGCCGCCGCCACGCACGGTGAGGGCCCGTTACTGATCGTCGCCGGCGCCGGCACGGGCAAGACGACCACGCTCGCCGGCCGGGTCGCGCACCTCATCGATCGAGGTGTCCGCCCGGAGCGGGTCCTGCTGCTGACGTTCAGCCGACGTGCCGCGCGCGAGATGTTGTTGCGCGCCGGCCACCGCGGTGGCGGCGACGCCGAGCGGGTCTGGGGCGGCACGTTCCACGCCGTCGCCAACCGGCTGCTGCGCATCCACGGGCGCGCCCTCGGCCTCGCCCCCGGCTTCACGGTCCTCGACCAGGCAGACGGTGCCGACGTGTTGAACCTGCTGCGCGACGAGCTCGGGTTCGCGTCGCGCGAGCGCCGGTTCCCACGCAAGGAGACGCTCGTGCAGATCCACTCGCGTGTCGTCAACGCCGGCGAGAAGCTCGACGCGGTCGTCGAACGCCACTACCCGTGGTGCGTCGACGAGCTCGAGGGTATCCGCGCGATCTTCCAGGCGTACACGGCGCGCAAGCGCGAACAGCAGACCCTCGACTACGACGACCTCCTGTTGTTCTGGAAGGCGCTCGCGACCTCACCCCAGACCGGGCCGCAGGTCGCGGAGATGTTCGACCACATCCTCGTCGACGAGTACCAGGACACGAATGCGCTGCAGGCCGACATCCTCGCGGCGATGCGCACCGCTGAACCGCGCAACCTCACCGTGGTCGGCGACGATGCGCAGGCGATCTACGGGTTCCGCGCGGCGACGGTCCGCAACATCCTCGAGTTCCCGGAGCGGTTCCCGGGCGCGACGATCGTGAAGCTGGAACGCAACTACCGCTCGACGTCGCCGATCCTCTCGCTGTCGAACGCGGTGATCGAACGCTCCCCGCAGCGCCACGACAAGACCCTGTGGACCGAGCGCACGGCCGGTGGGACGCCGATCCTTCAGGCTTGCCTCGACGAGAGCGGTCAGGCCGACGAGATCTGCCGCGCGGTGCTCGCCGCCCGCGAGCGAGGCACGCCGCTCACCCAACAGGCGGTGCTGTTCCGGGCCGCCCACCACTCCGACGTGCTCGAGGTCGAGCTGCTGCGCCGCAACATCCCGTTCATGAAGTACGGCGGCCTCAAGTTCCTCGAGGCGGCGCACGTGAAGGACGCGCTCGCGTTGCTCCGCGTGCTCGAGAACCCGCACGACGAGGTCGCCTGGTTCCGCGTGTTGCAGTTGCCGGAGGGCATGGGGCCAGGGAGCGCGCGACGGGTCATGGCGCACATCGGTGTCCGACAGGACCGAGCCGCGTCACCTTTGGTCAACTTACTTGACCATCCGCTGGAGGTCCCCAAGGGAGCCGGTGAGCACGTGCAGGCGCTCCGGAGTGCCCTCGCCGGGTGCCTCGACGAGCAGGTCGCGGCGCCGAGCGCCCAGGTCGAGCGGATCCGCGCCTACCTGGAGCCCGTCATCGCGCGCAAGTACGAATCGGCGGTGGCACGGCTCGCCGACCTCGACCAGCTCGCGTTGCTCGCGCGGGGGTACGAGTCACGGGGCAGGTTCCTCGCCGAGCTCACGCTCGACCCGCCGGTCTCGACCGCCGACCTCGCCGCTCCGCCGGCGCTCGACGAGGACTACCTGATCCTCTCGACGATCCATTCGGCCAAGGGCCTCGAGTGGGACGCCGTGTACGTGCTGCATGCGACCGATGGGTGCATCCCGTCCGACATGGCGACCGGCGATGAGGACGAGCTGGAAGAGGAGCGGCGGCTGCTCTACGTCGCGCTCACGCGCGCTCGCGATGAGCTGACGCTCACCTACCCACAGCGCTACTACCGCCGGCAACGGCCCGATCAGCATATGTACGCGGTGGTATCGCGGTTCCTCGACACCGGCGAGATCCGCGCGCACCTCGACGAGCGCCCACCGGCGATCGACGTGCGCGACGACGACGTGGGTGCAGTCACCGGCGCGGCGAGCGTCGACGACTACCTGGCCGACCTGTTCGGCTGAGCGTCAGTTCCCGAGCAGGCTGCCGATCGCCGAGCCGACCCCGTTCTCGCTGCTGGACGACGGCTGCGGCAGGTACGGCAGCAGCGAGTGCGCGAGGTTCGCGATCGGCAGCGTCTGCAGCCAGACGCGACCGGGACCGGTCAGCGTCGCGAGGAACAGACCCTCACCGCCGAACAGCTTGTTCTTGATCCCGGGCACCATCTGCACGTCGAAGGCCATGCCCGCCTGAAACATCCCGACGTGGCCGGGGTTCACGCGGAGCACCTCACCGGGCTGCAGGTCGAGGATCCGGACCTCCCCGTCGAGCTCGACCCACGCCTGGCATGAGCCACCGAGCTTCTGCAGGATGAAGCCCTCGCCGCCGAAGATGCCCGCGCCGAGCTTCTTCTGGAACCCTACCGACAGCTCGACGCCCTCGGTCGCGCACAGGAAGCCGCTGCGCTGGATCATCAGCTCGCTCCCGGGCTGGACCTGCACGTCGAGGATCTGGCCGGGCATCTTCGTCGCGAACGCGACCTGACCCGCGGCGCCATCCGCCACGAACTCGGTCATGAACAGCCCGCCACCGGCAACCGCGCGCTTCAGGACGCCCATGACACCCTTGGCGCCGGCGGTCTGCGTCGTGGTGACCATCTGGACGGACTGCGACATCCAGGACATCTCGCCGGCTTCGGAAACGATCTTCTCGCCGGGGTTCAGGGTGAGCTCGAGGACCGGGAGCGTCGTCCCGTGGATCTGGGCGTCCATGCCAGGCCTCCTTGGTCGTGTACCGATCGGTTGGGGTCCCGGTGGGTATCGGCACGCCCGGGCCGGGCCTGCAGCGAGAGCCCGTAGGCTGTGCTGCATGCCCGCGGCGTACCTCCTCGACCTCTACGACACCCTGGTGTCCGCCGACTGGCAGTCCTGGTGGGTGCGCCTACGGGAGCTCACCGGTGCAACGGACGAGCAGCTGGCCGAGGGCTACGAGCAGACCCGCAAGCGGCGGAACGAAGGTGCCTTCGAGTCGCCCGACGAGGAGATGCGCTCGGTGCTCGAGGCGGGCGGCATCGCGGACCCCGACGGCACGCTGGTCGACACGCTGCTCGCCGCCGAGACCAGGCTCGGAGGCGACGTGATCGTGTTCGACGACACGATGCCGACCCTCGCCGCGTTGCGGGAAGCGGGCGTCCGCACCGCGATCGTCAGCAACTGCAACCGGGGCACGCGCGAGACCGTCGAGCGCCTCGGCCTCGATGCGGCCGTGGACGCCGTCGTGCTGTCGTGCGAGCTCCGGGCGGCCAAGCCGGACCCACGGATCTATCAGGCGGCTCTCGACGAACTCGGCGTGGGTGCGGCCGACGCGGTGTTCGTCGACGACCAGACCGCGTACTGCGACGGCGCCCGCGCGGTCGGCATCGACACGCGGTTGCTCGTGCGTGCCGACGGGACGCCGTACGAAGGGTTCGCGCCGGCAACGAACGGCCACACGGTGATCACCCGTCTGGCCGAGCTGCTCTGAACGATCAGTGGCAGGTGCCGCTGCCCTGGTCGACGAAGTTGCGTTGGCCGTCGGCCGGCATGAATCGCCAGTCGTAGCTCGTCGGATGCAGCGTCAATTGGAGGTAGCCGAAGCCGTCGGACCAGCCGGTCACGAACGTCGAGGGTTCCGTGCTCTTCGAGCCGAAGCCGTTGAGGTTGCGCCCGCCCGTCCCCACGATGAACTGCCGGATGCCGGAGGGGTCGGCGTGGCCGTTCGCGTCCATCGGCTTCCAGCGTGAGTAGTTGTGATTGTGACCGACGAGCACCACGTCGGCGTCGGCGGCGGACAGCAGATCCCAGAACGGCTTGGAGCGGAGCCATTCGTAGTCCTCGGTCCAGTCGGCGTTCTGATACTTCAGCCAGTCCCAGCGCGGGTGGTGCCAGTAGGCGAGCGTGCACGTCGCGGTGTCGGCCGCGAGGTCGTGCTTGAGCCACTCGTACTGCGGGTCGCCGGGTCCGCAGCCGACCGCCGCGGGGCAGATCGCGGAGTTCAGCGCGATCAGGTGCCAGCCGCCGAGATCGTAGGAGTAGTAGCCGTCGGCGGCCTGGCCGATCTGACCGAAGTAGCGGTAGTAGCCCCTCGCGCCGGGGGTGCCGTAGTCGTGGTTGCCCGGCACGGGCGCGGTGATCGGGAGGAACCGCCCGAAGTAGCGGTCGTAGTTGTCGACGAAGTTCGCGTACTCCCCGTACTCGTACTGCACGTCACCGAGCGGCAGGAACCGGTCGTAGTCGTGACGCGCGATCGCGGCAGCGACGTCGTCGTACTGGCACGCCTGATGGTTGTTCGAGGGCAGGTTCTTACAGGCGATGTCGCCCACCGCGGCGATCGTGACCGTCGTCGCGGCGGGAGCCGCGGTCGGTGCCAACGTCGAGGAGGCGACGAGCGCGACGGATGACAGGGCGAACGCGAGCAGCCTGCTGACCATCGGGTCCCCCTCCCGGCGAGACTTGGGCCCGGATGGTAGCGCGGCGACGGCCGCGGGTCGATCGGCCGGAAGGCCCTCGGTCGGTCCGCCGCGATCAGCAGAGGTCGTCGATGCATGCCGCGAGCGACTTGCGGATGCCCGTGACGAACGGCACCTCTTCCTTCGTGAACCGCCGTGCCTCGGTGCCACGGAGGACCCGGATCACGTCGACGATCGCGTCGAGCTCAGGCGATTCGAACGCGAGGATCCATTCCCAGTCGCCGAGACCGAAGGCGCTCGTCGTGTTGCCGACGACCTGTGGGATGTCACGGCCCGCGCCGCCGTGCTCACGGAGCAGCGCCGCGCGCTCCTCGGGCGGCAACAGGTACCACTCCGGGGTGCGGACGAACGGATAGACGCACAGGTAGTCGAGCGGCGGGTCGCCCTTGACGAACGCCGGCTGGTGATCGGGGCTGAACTCCGCCGGCTTCACGACGCCCATGAAGGTCCACGACACCTCGAGGTAGGCGCCGATCTCGGTGCGCCGGAACTCGACCAGCGCATGCTGCACGTCCTCGGCGCTCGCGCCGACGAACCACAACAACAGGTCGGCGTCGGCGCGGAACCCCACGGTCGAGTACGAGCCGCGGAGCGTCACGCGGTCCTGCAAGCGCTTGACGAGGTCCTCGACCTCGCGCGTGGCGCGCAGCCGGTCGTCGGGGTCCGCGAACACCGACCGCGCCTCGGAGTCGGCCAGGAACACCGGGTACAGGGCGTACATCGTGTCGGTCATGCGCGAACCTCCGGCTTCTCGAGCGACGTCGCAACCGCCTCGGCCGTCTCGCCGGCCGCACGGACGCAGTCCGCGATGCCGACGCCGTCGAGCGATTGTCCCGTCACGAAGATACCCGCGGGCAGGGAATCCCTGACCCGCCGCGCGCGGTCGAGGTGGCCGACCGCGTACTGGGGCATCGCGTGGGGCCAGCGGACGACCGCGGCATGCTCCGGCCGCGCCGGCAACGGCAGGAGCGCCGCGAGGTGCCGGGAGCACGCGTCGATCAGGTCCTCGTCGGGGGCATCGAGCACGTCCTCCTCGCCAGCGGCGCCGACGAAGCACCGCAGGACCGCTCGGTCGCCGTACGCGGGATCGGGCCATTTGGACGAGAGCCACGTGCACGCGGTCATCGGCGCGGCGCCTCGCGGGACGACGAAACCGGACCCGGCAGGCAGCTTCTCCGCGGTTCCGCGTCGGTAGACCGAGAGCACGGCCCCGGTGGAGACGAAACGGATCGCGGCGAGCTCCGTCGCGGCCGGGCCCGGCGGCAGGATCGACGCGAGCGTCGGGGCGTCGGCCGTGCACACGACGACATCGGCGTCGAAAGAGTCGGCGTCGGTCTCGACGCGCCAGGCTCCGTCACGCGGGTGAAGGCCGACGACCCGCATGTCGGTCCGCACGCGGTCATCGATGCGCCGCACGAGCTCGTCGGTCAGCCGCTGCACCCCCTCGCGCGGCTTCAGGAACATCGGGCCGGCGTCGGCCTTGGAGGCCCGGCGGGCCGCTGCCTGGGCGCCGCGCAACAGTGACCCCTGCGCCGCTTCCCACACCTGCAGCTCGGGGAACGTCGCCTGCACCGAGAGTTCGTCGACGTCGCCCGCGTACAGGCCGGCGAGCAACGGCGCGATCGCGCGGTCGGTGGGCTCGTCGCCGAGCCGGCGCCGTAGGACCGAGCCGAGCGCTTCGTCGCCGTCTGGCCGGTGCTTCCGCTTCCAGAGATCGGCCAGCGCCCGGCGGCGGCCGGCGCGTGAGACGCCCGGCCACCGGAACACGTCGCCGAGGTCGCTCGGGATGCCGAACGCCGTGCCGGTCGGGTACGGAACGAGACCGCGCTCGGTCCACAGGTAGGCACCGGATGCCCGTGGCTCGACGAGCTCGGAGCCGATGCCGAGCTCACGGCAGAGCTCCACCGCCCAGGGCTTGCGCGCGAGGATCGAGTCGGCGCCGGCCGGCAGCGACAGGCCGCCCGCTTCGACGCTCCGAAGCTTGCCGCCGATCTGGCCGTCGGACTCGAGCACGACGACGTCGTACGCGGGATCGCGCTGCAACAGCCGGTATGCGACGGTCAGGCCGCTGACGCCCGCCCCGACGACCGCGACGCGCGGCACGTCAGCGCTCCGATCGCTCGTGCACGAGGTCGATCAGCCGTTGGAGGTGCTCGACGGGCGTATCCGGCAGCACGCCGTGACCGAGGTTGAACACGTGACCGTCGCGACCGCCCGCGCGCGCGAGCACGTCGAGCGCGCGGCCCTCGACGATCGGCCACGGCGCAAGCAGAACGCTCGGATCGAGGTTCCCTTGTACGGCCCGATCGCCGATGCGCGACCAGGCGACGTCGAGCGGCACGCGCGCGTCGACCCCGATCGCGTCGCCGCCCACGCCTGCCATCTCGGCGAGCAACTCACCCGTTCCCACGCCGAAATGGATCGTCGGCACGTCGAGGTCGGCGAGCTCCGCGAACAGGCGACGCATGTGCGGCGCGACCGCGTCGCGGTAGACGTCGGGTGCGAGCGCCCCCACCCACGAGTCGAAGATCTGTACGGCGGCAACACCTGCGGCGACCTGGGCACGAACGTGCGCGACCACGATCGACGTGAGCACGTCGAGCAGCCGGTTCCACGTCGACGGCTCGGTCCACCACAGCGCCTTGGTCCGCGCGTGGTCGCGCGACGGGCCACCCTCTACGAGGTAGCTCGCCAGGGTGAATGGCGCCCCCGCGAACCCGATCAGCGGGACGTCGAGCTCCTTCACGAGCAGGCGGATCGCCTCGAGCGCGTACGGCTCGTCGGTCTCGGGGTCGAGGGGCCGGACGCGTCGTAGGTCGGCGTCGCTGCGGATCGGTTCGTCGAGCACCGGTCCGCGGCCTTGCTCCACGCGGATCGGCAGTCCGATCGCGGCGAGCGGTACGACGATATCGCTGAAAACGATCGCGGCGTCCACCGGCATCCGGCGGAGCGGCTGGAGCGTGACCTCGACCGCTTCCTCGGGCCGCCGGATCGTCTCGAGGATGTCTCGGTCGCCACGGAGCTCTCGATACTCCGGGAGGTAGCGGCCCGCCTGCCGCATGAACCACACGGGCGTCCGGTCGACGGGCTCGATGCGCAGCGCGCGGAGGAAGCGATCCTGCATGCACCCAGGATACGGAGGCGGACCGTGCCGCCCCGAGCGCGTCAGGCCAGGTCGAGACCCTGGACGTCTGTGACGGTGTGGGGCTCCGCGTCCCGCATGCCGACCACCTCGGTCGTCACCCCGACCAGCCGGTCGATGTCGAACGGCTTCGTCAGGTACGCGACGGCGCCGAGGTCACGGGCGCGCTGGAGGTCGTGGATGTTGTCCTTCGCCGAACACATCACGACGGGGACGGGATCGCCCTTCGCGTGGAGCTCTTCCAGGACCTGCCAGCCGTCGATCCCGGGGAGCAGCACGTCGAGCAGCACGGCGTCGGGTTTCTCGGCCTGGATCCGCGCCAGCGCGGTGCGGCCGTCGCTCGCGAGGATCGGCTCGATCCCGGCGGCGGACAGGTTGACGCGCAAGATCACGAGTGTGTCGGGATCGTCCTCCGCGATCAGCACGCGCGGCTTGAACCCCATCAAGACACTTCCCGGCGGGTGCGAAGATCGAGCAGCGCGGCCACGTGCGCTCGCTCGGCCTCGAACAGCCGGGCGTTGGCGATCGCGATCGACGCTTGCTCGGCGAAGACGGACAGCGCGCGCAGGTCGTACTCCGTGAACGAACGGCCGATCGGCGCGTTGACGTTCAGGACCCCCTGGAGC
>JBKPRM010000120.1:0-6281 GCA_046734555.1 Actinomycetota bacterium
GCTCGCAAGAGGAGATCCGGTCGCGACTCGCAGATCGCGGGCTGCGTGCCACGCAGTCGACGATCAGCCGCGACCTCGAGGAGCTCGGCCTCGCGCGCGTGCACGACGCCGAGGGGGTGCGCTACGTCATGCCCGGCACCGAGTCCGCACATGCGCTGGCGCCGCTGCGGCGGCTGCTCCAAGAGTTCGCGCTGACGTTCGTCCGGACCGACGTCGGCCTGATCGTCCGAACGCCGCCCGGCGCGGCGAACGTCCTGGCGGAAAGCGTCGACCGTGCTGGGCTCGAACCGGTCGCCGGCACGATCGCCGGCGACAACACGATCCTCGTGATCGGGCGCGAGGGCGTCACGGCGCCCGCGATGGAGGCAGTGCTCACCGATCTGATGGAGGCGACACCCGATGGTTGAGAAAGCGGTCCTCGCGTACAGCGGGGGATTGGACACGTCGGTCACGATCCGCTGGCTCGCCGAGCGCGGCTATGAGGTGCATGCCGTCGCGGTCGACGTCGGCCAGCGCGAGGACTTCGGCGGGGTGGTCGCGCGCGGCGAGCGGGCCGGCGCGGCAAGCGTGCGCGTCGCCGACGCCGTCGATCGCTTCGCCTCGGGGTTCCTCACGAAAGCGATCAAGGCCAACGGGCTGTACGAAGGGACCTATCCGATGGTGTCGGGGCTCGCCCGGCCCTGCATCGCCGAGGAAGTGATCGGCGTCGCGCGCGAGGTCGGCGCCTCGACCGTCGCCCACGGGTGCACGGGGAAGGGCAACGACCAGGTGCGGTTCGAGGTCGCGTTCGCGGTCCTCGCTCCCGACCTCCGGGTGCTCGCGCCGATCCGCGACGACACGATCCCACGCGAGAAGGCGATCGGCCTCGCGGCGGAGTGGGGCATCCCGGTCACGGCGGTCGCGACGACCTACTCGATCGACGAGAACCTCTGGGGACGGACCGCGGAGTGCGGGCCGCTCGAAGATCCGTGGGCGGCGCCGCCCCAGGACGCCTTCGACAGGACGGCAGCGCCGAGCGCGCGCCCGACCGAGCCGACCGAGGTCTCGATCACCTTCGACGCCGGTGTGCCGGCGGCTCTGGACGGCGAACGAACGGGGCTGCCGGACGTGATCAGGTCACTCGACGCGCTCGCCGGCAGCTACGGCTTCGGCCGGGTCGACATGATCGAGAACCGCCGGGTCGGGATCAAGAGCCGCGAGCTCTACGAGGTGCCGGGTGCGTTGTCGATCCTGCGAGCGCACCGGGCGTTGGAAGACCTGACGCTCGAGCGCGACCTCGCGCACCACAAACCGCAGCTCGAGGCCCGTTGGGCCGATCTCGTCTACGACGGCCAATGGTTCTCGCCGCTGCGCGAGGCGATCGATGCGTACATCGACACGACGCAGGCGCCTGTGTCCGGCGACGTCCGGCTTCGCTACGAGGCGGGGTCGTGCACCGTCGTCGGCCGCCGGAGCGAGCACTCGCTGTACGACCTGTCGCTCGCGACCTACGGCGCGGAGGACGCGTTCGATCAGTCGGACTCCCGCGGCTACGTGACCCTGTTCGGCCTGCCGCTCAAGGTGTGGTCCGCGAAGCAGCGCCAGGCACGATGAGCGACCGGCCGCTGTGGGCGGGGCGTTTCTCCACGGATCCGGCGCCCGCTGCGCACGCGCTTGGGTGGTCGCTCGACGTCGACGCGGTGCTCGCCCCGCAGGACGTGCAAGCGGGTGTCGCCCACGTCGCCGCGCTCCGCGACGCGGGACTCCTGACCGACGACGAGGCCCATCGGCTCACGGCGGCGCTCGAGGAAACGCTCGAAGCGATCGCCGAGGGAACCTTCGCCTTCGGCGCACGGGACGAGGACATCCACTCAGCGGTCGAGCGCGGGGTCACCGAGGTCGTCGGCGATCTCGGAGCGAAGCTCCACGCGGGTCGCTCCCGCAACGACCTCGTCGCGACCGACGTTCGGCTCTACCTGCTCGATGCCGGTGAGCGGACCGATGAGAGCGTCGCCTCGTTGATGCGCGCACTGCTTGCGCGCGCGCGCGACCACGTCGCCGACCCGATGCCCGGGACCACGCACGGGCGGCCGGCACAGCCCATCACGGTCGCACATCACCTGTGCGCGCACGCGTGGGCGCTCGCGCGAGACCGTGGCCGGCTCGCGGACTGGCGGTCCCGTGCGTCGCGCTCGCCCCTCGGAGCCGGCGCGCTCGCGACCTCGACCCTTGGGCTCGATCCCGCCGCGACCGCTGAGCGCCTGGGCTTCGACGCCGCCTTCGAGAACTCGCTCGACGCGGTGAGCGACCGGGACGCCGTGCAGGAGTACCTCGGTATCTCGGCGATCCTCGCGACCCACCTGTCGAGGCTCGCCGCCGACCTCGCCCGGTGGACCGACCCGGTCCTCGGCTGGGCGGAGCTCGACGAGGCCTATTCGACCGGGTCGAGCATGATGCCGCAGAAGCGGAACCCCGACACGCTCGAGCTGGTGCGCGGCAAGGCCGCGGTGGTCACGGGTCGTTTCGTCGCGCTCACCGGCTTGCTGCACGGGTTGCCGCTCGGATATCAGCGCGACCTGCAGGACGACAAGGAACCGATGTTCGACGCCGTCGAGGCGGTCATGCTCGCGTTGCCCGCGATCACCGGAGCGATCGAGACGGTTCGGATCGATACGGAGGCGTTGCGCGCCGCCTGCGACGATCCGGGGCTGTACGCGACGGATCTGGCCGAGGCGTTGGTGCGCGGCGGCATGCCGTTCCGCGACGCGCACCGTCGAACGGGGGAGCTGATCAAACGGCTCGACGGTGAGGGTCGATCGCTTCGTGAGCTCACCGCAGAGGAGTGGGCCGCGTTCGGCGTTCCCGACGGCGCCCGGCTGCTCGATCCGGACCACGCGATCGCCGCACGGTCGATGCCCGGCGGCCCGTCGGCCGCCTCGGTCGAGGCACAGCTCGCAGCGCTCGACGCGCTGCTCGCCGGGTCCTGACGCGCGAGGGCCGCCGTCGGCGAAGCCGGCGGCGGCCCTGGCTGTACGAAGCGATCGGCCTTACGTGCCGACGATGCGCACGTTCGCGGCCTGCGGGCCCTTCTGCCCGTCGGTCACGTCGAACTCCACGGCCTGCCCCTCTTCGAGGTTGCGGTAGCCCTCACCCGAGATCGCGGAATAGTGCACGAACACGTCCGGACCACCGTCCTGCAGGATGAAGCCGAAGCCCTTCTCAGGGCTGAACCACTTCACGGTTCCTGTCGCCACTGGCGATTCCCTCCTTCCTCGGCCCGGCCGGGCGTGGTGCGGAGTGCGGTGCCCGCCGGCCAACCGGCATCGGAACGCCGGTGAGGGAACTGCTTCCAGCGCGGTACTGCGATGCGGAACCCTCGGGCGGAAACATACCTGACCAGGGGCAAGTCTTCCATCCCGGCTACGCTGAAGGTCGATGGACCGACCCTTCGGCTCGGCGATGGTGCTCGTCGCACATCCCGATGACGCGGAGTTCATGTGCGGCGGGACCGTGGCCGCATGGGCGGCCGCCGGCACGACCGTCGACTACGTGATCGTGACCGACGGGTCGGCGGGCTCGAACGAACCCGGGCGTACCCGCGAGGAGATCGCCGTGGTCCGCCAGCGTGAGCAGCGTGCGGCCGCCGATGTCCTCGGCGTGCGTTCGGTGACGATCCTCGGCGAGGTCGACGGCATGCTGGAGGTCACGCTCGACACGCGGCGGAAGGTCTGCCGTGAGGTCCGGAGGCTCCGGCCGGAGGTCATCGTCGCGCCGGATCCGTCGCGCCTGTGGGAAGGGAACAGATACGTGAACCACTGGGACCACAAGCAGGCGGGTCTGTTGGCGTTGACCGCCGTGATGCCAGACGCACCGAGCCGCCCGATGTTCCCCGAGCTGCTCGATGAGGGTCTCGAACCCTTCGAGGTTCCCAACCTGTGGATCGTCTCGAGCCAGGGCGACACGTTCGTAGACATCTCGGACTTCATGGACACCAAGCTGGCCGCCCTCGCCGAGCACGTCTCCCAAGGCGTCGAGGGCGCCGCCCCGCGCGTCCGCTCGATCGGCGAAACGATCGCAGCGGAGTCCGGGATGGGATACACCTACGCTGAGGCGTTCAAGGCGCTCCGGTTCGGTGACGACGAGGAACAGGAGCCCGCCGCGACGCGGGCCTGAGGACATGGACGAACCCTTCCCGATCCCTGAAGAGCCGTACGAGCTCACCGGCGACGAACGTGCCGACATCGAGGCCGACCTCGGCGACCTCGAGCGGATGTTCGCGCTCTTCTCGCCCCAGGGGGTGAAGGGCGTCGTGATCGCGTGCCAGGAGTGCCGGCAGAACCACTTCTATGAATGGGCGCTGCTGAACGACAACCTGCAGCACATGCTCGACACCGGCGAACCGCGGATGCACGAGCCCGCGTGGGACATCGACGAGAGCGAATACATCCAGTGGGACTACGGCAAGGGATTCGTCGACGCGCTCGTCGACAACGGGATCGAGCCGGGGCGTTCGGTCGGCCTGACGGCGTGCCCCTACTGCGAGACGCCGTTCGATACGGCGTTCAGATACTGCCCCTCCTGCGGGAAACAGCTCGCCGTGATACGCCTGTACAACGAGCTGCTCGACCGCGGGGTCGAGGAGCGCGAGGCGCGCGCGATGCTCGTCCGCGCCGGCTTCGAGCCCTTCTAGCCCCGGGCCGTCTCTCCCCGTTATCCTCCGCGCGATGACCATCCAGTGGCTGCTGTTCCTGCACATCCTGTCGGTCCTGGCGCTGCTCGCGACCCACGGGGTCTCCATGACCGTGCTGTACGCGATCCGGCGGGAGCGCGACCGCGCGCGGATCATGTCCCTCGTGCAGCTCTCGGGTCAGTCGGTGATCCCGATGTACGTGTCGATCCTTGCGATCGTCGTGTTCGGGGTACTGCTCGCGTTCCGTCTGCATCTGTGGGGCAAGACGTGGATCTGGCTTTCGATCGGCGTACTCGTCGCGACGATCGTGCTCATGGGCGTGACGGCCCGACCGTATTTCGCGCGGGTGAAGGAGGCCTGTCAGATGCGGCCCTCAGGCGTGCCGCGCATCTCCGACGAGGAGCTCGGTGACGTCCTGCGGTCGCCGCGAGCGCACCTCATCTCGGCGATCGGCGTGATCGGGCTCGCGTCGATCCTCTACATGATGGTGTTCCAGAAGCCGCTCTAAGCGGGCGGGAGCGGACGGGCGGCGGGTCCGTTCACGACCTCGCCCATCTCCGAGAACCGCGAACCGTGGCAGGGGCAGTCGAAGGTGTGCTCTGCGGGGTTCCACCCGATCGTGCAACCCAGATGGGTGCAGCGGGCGGAGAACAGATGCTGTCCACCCTTCTTGTCGATGAACACGGCGAATTTCTCCCCGCGTCGCTCGATCACGCCTCCCTCACCGGGCGCGAGCTCCGATGCGATCTGCGCGACGGTGCGGCAGACGAGCACGTCACGGTCCGCCCCTTCGATCACCGATTCGGGGACCGATCCGAGGAACATCCCCTTTGCGCCCTGCAGCCCCTTGTTGCCGATCACCACGAGGTCGGCGTCCACCTCGGTCGCCGACCTGAGGATGAGCTCGGCGGGATCGCCCTGGAGCAGCCGCACCTCGGTCTCGATGCCGCGGCCATAGACCTCCACGGTGTCATCCATCACGAGCTTGCCCGTCGCCGGGTGACCGATGAACACGAGGGTCACCGACGCGAGGAGCTCGCGCGCGAGGTCGAAGCCCTTCCGGGCGGCGCGGTCCGCGGTCGCCGAGCCATCGCTCGCGATCACGATCCGGGCGTAGGGTTCATGCGGCGCGCGGGTGCCGGCCGAGACCAGCAGCAGGTCACATGGCGCGTGCCGGGCGAGCCAGCGACCGAGCTCGGAGATCGGCTGGCCATCCCCCCTCGCGATCGCGATCAACCCGGCGTCCTGTTCGTCGGCGGCGGCGACGAGCACGTCGCCCGCGCGACCCGCGATCGCCTCGGCGGAGACCTTCGATGAACGGACGCCGGCCGCCTCGGCAGCCTCGACCGCCTGTGACAGGATGCCCTGCGCGGTGTCGGGGACGGGCGAGCCCGTGATCGCGGTGAGCTTCGCCGACACTGCCCGAGCGATCGTCGCGACGGTCTCGCCGGCGCGAGCGGCCGCGGGCGAGCCGTCGGTGCCGAGCACGATCCGTCCCCACATTGCGAGGCAGATTACTCCACGGCTCGTTGCGGCCCTGTGACGACCACCCGCGGCCGTTCAGGCAGGTCGTTCGAGGACGCAGTCTTCGGGCAGCTTGTCCGGCCGGAGG
>JBKPRM010000121.1:0-6441 GCA_046734555.1 Actinomycetota bacterium
TCGTCCGTTCTCCTACACCTTCTATCAGACGCCCAAGAACCTTCTGACGACGTTGCGACTCGGGATCACGTCGGTGCGCGACGCGGGCGGCGCCGACGCCGGCCTGCGCAAAGCGGTCGAGGACGGGGTCCTCGTCGGACCGCGCATGCAGGTCGCGATCACGATGCTCAGCCAGACGGCCGGACACAACGACGAGGTGCTCCCGAGCGGCGGCGTGAGCGCGGGTTGGCTGCCGTACCCCGGGTTCCCCGACGGGGTGTGCGATGGGGTCGACGGCGTCCGTCGGAAGGTCCGCGAGGTGATCCGCGCCGGCGCCGACGTGATCAAGATCGCGTCCTCCGGCGGCTTCTTCTCGCCTGCCGACGACCCGATGCACCCGCATTTCGGCCAAGACGAGCTCGACATGATCGTCTCGACCGCGGCCGATCTCGGCCGCTGGGTGATGTCGCACGCGCACGGCCCCGAGGGGATCAAGCGCCCCGTGCGCGCGGGGGTGCGCTCGATCGAGCACGGCACGTTCCTCGATCAGGAGTCGGCCGACCTGATGCTCGAACATGGCACGTGGCTCGTGCCAACGATCACGTCGGGGGACACGACCGAGGAGCTCGCGAACGACGAGAAGCTCGCGCCCGAGATCCGCGCGAAGTTCAAAGACCTCGGGCGCCCGGAGTTCGATGCGATGAAGCTCGCAGCGCAGGCGGGCTTGAAGGTCGCGATGGGCACCGATGCCGCCGTGATGCCGCACGGCTGGAACCTGAACGAACTCGCGCACATGGCGAACAACGGGTTCACGCCTCAGCAGACGCTGCACGCGGCGACGCGGTCGGCAGCTGAGCTGCTGGGCTGGGAGGACAAGCTCGGCACGCTCGAGCCCGGCAAGATCGCCGACGTCGTCGTCGTCGACGGCGACCCGTTCGCCTTCGAGACGCTGAAGGACAGGATCGAGCAGGTCTGGAAGGACGGCGTGCGGGTCGTCTGACCCCGCGGCATGGGCGCGCTGGGGCTCGCGCTCCTGTCGGCCGCGTGCTGGGGGACCGCTGACTTCTTCGGCGGCCTCACGACGCGGCGTCTCGGCCTCGTCGTGGTCGGCGCGGTGTCGCAGGCTGCGGGACTCGCGTTCGTGGGCCTGCTCATCCTCGTGACCCGTGCACCGATCCCCGATACGCATCCGTTGGCGCTGGCCGCGGCGGCGGGGGTCTGTGCCGTGATCGGGCTCGGCGCTCTGTATCAGGGTCTCGCGGTCGGGCCGATGAGCGTCGTCGCACCGATCTCCGCCCTCGAGGTCACGGTGCCCGTGACGGTCGGGTTCATCCGGGGGGACCGGCCGGCGGCGCTGCAGGTCGCCGGGATGGCGATCGCGATCGTTGGAGTCGTGATCGCGTCGCGCGAAACGGCCGCCGACGCCCGAACGACCCCGAGCCGCATCCCGGGGGTCGTCTACGCCGTGCTCGCGGCGATCTTCCTCGGATCGCTCGTTGCGTTCCTGAACGAGGCTGGGAAGGAGAGCGCGCCGTGGGCGGCCTTGACGCTGCGACTCGTGTCGGTCCCGGTGTTCCTGGTGGCGCTCGTTGTCACCAAGGCATGGCGCGTCCGCCCCTCCGGTCGCGAGGCCGGCACGATGGTCGGGGTCGGCGTCCTCGACAACCTTGCGAACCTGACGTTCGCGTATGCCGGTCAGACAGGTCTGCTCGCGCTGATCTCCGTGGTGGGATCGCTCTATCCCGTCACCACAGTGTTGCTCGCGCGCTCCGTGCTGCGCGAGCAGCTGACGAAGGCGCAGTGGGTGGGCGTCGCGATAGCGTTCGTCGGCGTCGCGATGATCGCGGCGGGCTGACGGCGAAGACCCCTTCCCGGCGCACGGATGCGCACAGCGCCTCCCGACGATCCGTCGGTAGCCTTCGGCGATGGAGTGGTGGCGGGAGCTGTTCACGGCGCCGCTGTGGCAGCGCGTCCAGCTTGCGTGGGAAGACGCGGACGACGCCGACGAGGACGCGGAGCGGGTCGTTCGTGCGCTCCGGCTCGGTGCATCCTCGCGTGTGCTCGACGTGCCGTGCGGCACGGGTCGCATCTCGAAGCGACTGCGCGCCGACGGGCATCACGTGATCGGGATCGACGCGACCGAGCGTTTCCTCCTCGAGGCGACGGCGGCCGGTGTCGTGACGATCCGCGCCGACATGCGGACGAACGTCGTGCGGCCGGCGTCGTTCGATGCGGCCTGCTGCCTGTGGGGCTCCTTCGGCTATTTCGACGACGTGGGGAACCGCGCGCAGGCGCGCGCCATGGCCGACGCGCTCGTCCCCGGCGGACGCTGCCTCATCGACACCCTCGCGGCCGACACGGTGCTTCCCGCGTTCGAGCCGATCGCCGGATGGGAGGTCGGCGGCGTCCACGTGCAGGAGTCACGGCGCTACGACGAGGACGCGAAGCGTATCGAGACCACGTGGACGTTCCGGCGCGGCGACGAGCACGCCCAGCATGTGACGTCGGTTCGGCTCCACACGCTGACCGAGCTGACCGATCTCCTCGCCGGCGCCGGGTTCTCGTCGTTCCAGGCGCTCGACGCCGAGCTGCAGCCGTTCGGCAACGCGTCGACCCGTCTCTGGCTCGTCGCGACGAAGCGTTAGGCGGCGAGGTCACGCCGATCGAACGCCCAGAAGGCGACGACCGCGCAGACCGCGGAGACGGCGAGGAGGACGAGGGCGTTGGTCGAGCGCAACCCGGCGACCAGGGGGTCGGGCTCGAAGTACCAGCGGAACGGCGAGAGGGGCCGCGCCCATGAGAGCCCGGACACGCTCGGCGCGAGGGCATTGAGGACATACGCGACGACCGCGACCCCGGCCGCAACGGCCGTCGCATAGCTTCGACGACCGGTCGCGGCGCCGACCGCGAGCGCCAGCGCACCGAACAACACGCCGATCAGGAGGAACATCACGCACGCCGCGGCGAGGCGGGTGAAGGGGACCGACAGCCCGAACGGCGGCCCGACGGCGAGGACCGCGACCAGGACGAGCACGGCGAGGATCACGAGCGTGACGAGCAAGGCCAACGCCTTGTCACCGAGCACCCGCGCGCGAGATAGCGGCGTCGACAGGAGCAGGTCGAGCGAGCGGGCCTCCTCTTCACCGGCGATCGCCTTGCCACCGGCGCCGATCGCGTAGACCAGGAGGAGGATCGGGCCCAGCAGTGAGAACACCTCGGCGCGCAGGTACCCCGCCGGCGTCGTGTAGTCGCTGCCGATCACGGTCTTGACCGCGTCGGGGAGCTTGTCGAGGTACGCGGTGAGGTCCGCCGAGCTGTCGCGGATCGACGGATAGAACGCCGCGTACAGCACGACCACGCCGACCAGTCCGATCCCCCAGGCGATCACCGTTCGTCGTTGCGTCCACAACGACACGCGCAGGAGGGAGCTCATGTCTCGCCGCCATCCGCGTACGCCCGCAGGAAGATCTCCTCGAGGCTCGGCTCACGCGTCTCCACGTTCACCACGGTGTGTCGTGCGGCCGCCTTGACGATCTCGTCGAGCTCGCCTTGGACGGTCAGTGTGACCGAATCGCCGTGGCCCTCGGCGGACACCACCGACGGGAGTGAACGGAACGGCTCGACGTCGACGTCGGCGGCGAACCGGAACTCGATCGTCCGCAGCGCCTTCGCCTTGAGCTCGCCGATGTCGTCGACCGAAAGCAGCCGGCCGTCGCGGATGATCCCGACGCGGTCGCAGATCCGTTCGACCTCCGGGAGGATGTGCGACGACAGGAACACGGTCGCGCCGCGGTCACGCGCTTCGTCGACGAGCTCATGGAACGTCTGCTGCACGAGCGGATCGAGGCCCTGCGTGGGTTCGTCGAGCACCAGCAGGTCGGGTTCGTGCATGAAGGCCTGCACGAGGCCGACCTTCTGCTTATCGCCGTGGGAGAGCTCGTGGATCGGGCGATCGAGGTCCAGTCGCAGCGAGGCGGCGAGTGGCGCGATCCGGTCGTGCCCCGCGCCGCGGAACGACGCGAACGCCTCGAGGTACTCGCGGACGTGCAGCCGTTCGTACAAGCCGAACTCGCCGGGAACGTAGCCGCTGCGCGCGTGGATCCGGGTGGCGTCTCGGCGGGAGTCGTTGCCGAACACCACGATCCGTCCGCTCGTCGGCCTGATCAGGTCGAGCATCGTGCGGATCGTCGTGCTCTTGCCCGCGCCGTTCGGTCCGAGGAACCCGAACACCTCGCCCGCATGTACCGAGAACGTCAGGTCGGCCACCCCGCGCGTCGCGCCGTAGGACTTCGTCAGTCCCTCGGCGACGATGACGTCGTCCATGCTCAGCCGAAGGAAAACGTCTTGCGCGTGAGCGCGACCCGTTCCCCGGCACGGTCGACGATCGGGGGGACCCCGGGGGGATCGACGAGCGCCGCGTAGGTCGTTCCGCTTCGGAGCGTGGTCCTCGGCTGCAGCTCCGCCCGGCGGACGCGCCCGTCCAGGCACGACGTTGTGTCTCCGGCGGCGTTGAAGCAGCGCAGCCGAGCCGAGACCGGCGCCCCACCCGACGGGCGCAGCACGACGTTGTGCGTCGTCACGTGGTGCACGGGCTCATCGAACGTGACCGTGACCGGCCCGGCGCGGCTGCCGGGCGCCTTGATCTTCGCGGTCGGGGCGGCGAGGTCCGTGAACGTCGCCGTGACATCGCGATGTTGATCCATCGTGATGGTGCAGCCGTTCGGGTCGGTGCCCGAGCAGTCCCCGGACCAGGTGAGCCCCGACCACTGGTCGGGCGAGGCGGTGAGCGAGACCGACGCGCCGGGTCCGAACGTGCCGCTGCAGTCTCCCGGGCAGTCGACGCCGGCCGGCGACGAGACGACACTGCCCCGACCGGCGCCCTTCACGTGGACCGTGAGGGAGTAGCTGAACGTCGCGGAGACGGTCTTAGATCCGAGCGCCGTGAGCGAGCACGTCGGGTTCGAGCCGAACGACGCGCAGGCGCCGCCCCACGACACGAACGCGAAGCCGGCGTCCGGTGTGGCCGTCAGCTGGACGGTGTCGGTCGGGCTGAACAGCGCCGAGCAGGTGGCACCCCCCCCGCAGGCGATGCGCCCGGTGGCGTCTGCGATCGATCCGCCGGCGCCGGGCTGCCCGGTGACGCTCGCGATCGTGGCCGTCCGCAGATCCGGGTTCGCGAACCGGTCCCGGTCGACGTTCCCGCTGATGCCGGCGATCTGCCCCTCCCACGTCCACTGCCAGAGGGTCCAGCTGTGGCCCTGCCAGTCGTTCGCCGGCAACGGGCTGGGCAGGTTCTTGCGCGGCCAGGCGAACCACAGCGGGAAGCCGTTATCGGCGAACCACGTGCTGTTGCCGAGGAGTTGCTCGAACATGTGCTGTGAGCCGTAGATCATCGGACGAACCCCAAGCTTGGCCGTCACGCGGTTCAACCACGCGCGCACCCATCCCCCGAGCGCCGCCGGCGACATCCCGTCGGGCACGTTCGCGATCTCGATGTCGAGGGTTGGGATCAGGTTGCCGACGTTCGGCTTCGCGACCCGCAGGAACCGATCGGCCTCGGCACGGGCGTCGTCGGTGCTCCGGCGTGGGGAGGCGACGTGGTACATCCCGATCGTGACGCCCGCGAGCTGTGCGTTCGTCCGGTTCTGCTTGAACTTGGTGTCGGTGTAATCGTTCCCCTCCGTCGCCTTCATGATCGCGAAGTCGACGCCGTCGCCGGCGACGGCCGCCCAGTCGATGTCTCCCTGCCAGTGTGAGATGTCGATCCCGCGCGGGTTCGTCGCCGCTCCGGCGGTCGCGACGGAGGGTGCGAGCTGCGTGCTCACCGCGCCGACGACCAACGTCAGGGCAAGGATCAGCCCGGGGAAGCGCCTGTGCATGTGCTCCAGGGTATCGGCTCGATCCCGGATCCCGGTCAAGGGCCGATCTCGTATCCCAGCCGGCGGGGGAGCCGCGCGACGAAGGAGGTGAACGGATCCGCGTGGCGGCCGCGATCTTCGCGCTCGTCCTTGCGGACGATCGCATGCTGCGTGACCGCCGCTGCGATGGATCGCAGCGGCTCCGGCGGGAACCGCATCGGCTCGAGGCCGACCAGCGGCAACGAGGTGTGCTCGTCCTCGATGCCGAGCGCGAGTGCCGACAAGATCTTGCCGCCGAGATGGCACGGCCCGACGCCGCCGCCGGCATAGCCCGCGCCATAGTGGATCGTTCCCGCTGCGAGCGTGTCGAAGAACGGCAGGTGCCTGCCGGTGACGTCCATGGGGCCGCCCCAACCGGCTTCGATCGAGACATCGGTCCACGACGGGAAGAACCGCCGGAAATCGTCAACTAACTTGACCATCGACCGTTGGTCGTACCGGAGCCGCGGGCCGAGCCCGACGCCGGCGCCCGCCGTTGCCGCGGCGGCCCCGAACGCGATCCGCCCGTCGGGCGTCGTCCGGAAGTAGCGCAACGCTGTGCGCC
>JBKPRM010000122.1:0-3546 GCA_046734555.1 Actinomycetota bacterium
ATCTACGAGGGTCCCGCGATCGCCGGGCGCCTCGCCGCGGCCCTCCGTTCCGGCTGACGCGCCTCGTGTTGCGGGCCCGCCGACCCGCCGTCAGACTGTGCGACCATCACCGACCAGCCGAGGAGCACGTTGACCGACGCCGCCTCCGTTCCGTCCGACACCCCGGACGGCAGCGTCGCGGTCCGCCTCGAGGGCGTCGTCAAGCGCTTCGGTCCCGTCACGGCGGTCGACGGCATCACGCTCGACGTCGCGGAGGGCGAGTTCTTCTCGATGCTCGGCCCCTCGGGCTCGGGCAAGACCACGTGCCTGCGGATGATCGCGGGGTTCGAGAACCCGACCGAAGGCCAGATCTTCCTCGGCGGACAGGATGTGTCGCGCCTCGCCCCCTACGACCGCGACGTCAACACCGTGTTCCAGGACTACGCGTTGTTCCCGCATATGACCGTGGAGGAGAACGTCGCGTACGGGCTCATGGTGCGGAAGGTCGGCCGCGCCGAGCGGATGGAACGGGTCGCCGACGCACTCGACATGGTGCGGCTGCCCGAGTACGGCGACCGCAAGCCATCCCAGCTGTCGGGCGGGCAACGCCAGCGCGTCGCGCTGGCGCGTGCGCTCGTGATGCGGCCGAAGGTGCTGCTGCTCGATGAGCCGCTGGGCGCGCTCGACCTGAAGCTTCGCCATCAGATGCAGATCGAGCTGAACCACATCCAGCAGTCGGTCGGCATCACCTTCATCTACGTCACCCACGACCAGGAGGAGGCGCTGACGATGAGCGACCGTCTCGCGGTCTTCAACCAGGGCCGGATCGAACAGGTGGGCTCGCCCGCCGACGTCTACGAGCAGCCCCAGACGGGTTTCGTCGCGGGATTCGTGGGCGTGTCGAACGTCCTGACGGGCGAGGTCGCCCGGGCGATCACGGGCGACGACCACGCGTTCACGATCCGGCCGGAGAAGATCTCGATGGTCGAGCCGGATGCGGCGGTGGAGCCGGGCCGGTGCACGGCAACCGGACACGTCACCGAGGTCGTATACCTGGGTGCGGTCACGCGATACACGGTCGAGCTCGACCTGGGAGGGGATCTGGTCGTGATGCAGCAGAACCTCGCCACGAGTTCGATGGAAGCGCTCCAGGTGCGCGGACGGGCGGTGCGCCTGGTGTGGAGCCGGAAGAACAACCGGCAGGTCGAGGCGCCGGCCGGCGCCGAGGGGCCCGACGAACACGAGGAGGAGATCGCATGACGAAGGCGGTGCGGCTGCTCGCGATCGCCGCGGTCACAGCGTTGGTCGCGGTGGCATGCAGCAACAGCACGACGTCCACCCCCGCGGCTGGGGGATCGGGCGCCCCGGCGTCGATCGGCCCAGGGGAGGGTGAGTTGGATCTGGTCGCCTGGGCTGGCTACACCGAGGACGACTGGGTGAAGCCGTTCGAGCAGGAGACCGGCTGCAAGGTCAAGGTGAAGTACGGCAACACGTCCGACGACATGGTCAACCTGATGCGCCAGGGCGGCGGGACCGTCTACGACGGCGTGTCGGCATCGGGGGACGCGACGAACCGGTTGATCGCCAACAGCGACGTCGCGCCGATCGACATCTCGATGTTCCCCGACTACGCCGACGTGATGCCGACCCTGCAGAACCCCCCGCACAACACGGTGGACGGGGTCCACTACGGCGTGCCGTACATGTGGGGTCCGAACCTGCTGCTGTACAACACCGACGTCGTGAAGCCGGCTCCCGACAGCTGGTCGGTCGTCTTCGAGCCGAACAGCCCGTATTCGGGCAAGATCACCGCGTACGACAGCCCGATCTACATCGCCGACGCGGCGCTGTACCTGAAGGCGACCCAGCCCGACCTGGGGATCGACGATCCCTACGAGCTCACGAGCGACCAGCTCGACGCGGCGACCGAGCTGCTCAAGACGCAGGCCGGCATGATCGGCAAGTACTGGGCGGTCTACACCGATGAGATCAGCGGGTTCGACTCCGGCGACATGGTCGTCGGCACGGCGTGGCCGGTGAACCAGCAGTACATCGAGATCGACAACAAGGTGCCGGTGGAATCCACGATCCCGAGCGAGGGCGTGACCGGGTGGGCGGACACGTGGATGATGTCCTCCCACGCCCAGCACCCGAACTGCATGCTGATGTGGATGCAGTACACGCTGCAGCCCGACGTGCAGACGCAGGTGGCCGAGTTCTATGGCGCGACCCCATCCAACACGGCATCGTGCTCGCAGCTGAACAAGGACCTCGGCAAGGCCGCGGACATCTACCACTGCGGCGACGACCAGTTCCTCGCGACGGTCCATCTGTGGAAGACGCCGCTCGCCGATTGCGGCAACGGCAGCCAGGACTGCATGGATTACTCCGCGTGGACCGAGAAGTGGGTCGAGATCACGGGCGGCGGCTGAGCCGGCGCTGACGGCTCTCGCGGTGGGGCGCGCCTTCGGCGCGCTCCACCACTCCCACACCGATGGCAACGACCCAAGCGCGAGACCGCAGCCTCCGACGGCGCATCTCGTCGGATCTCTACCGGCATCCGGCGATCCGCCGGGCGCTCACGCTCGCACCGCCGCTGCTGTGGATGTTCGTCGTCTACTTCATCTCGCTCGCGCTGCTCCTGACGAACTCCTTCTGGAAGGTCAACTCGCTGACGGGCGGGGTGATCCACGACTGGACACTCAAGAACTACGACACGGTGTTCACCTGGAACTGGCGCACCGCGTTCCTCGAGAAGACCTACTTCGTCATGACATCGCGGACGGTGCTCATCGCGTCGCTCGTCACCATCGCCGACATCGCGTTCGGCTTCATGATCGCGTACTACGCGTCGCGGATCGCGAGTCCCCGCGCGCGGTCGGCGATCATCATCGCCGTCGTGATCCCGTTGTGGGCGAACTACCTGATCCGCGTCTTCGCCTGGCGCGCCATCGTGAACGGCGGCGGTCCGGCCGAGGCCGTGCTGCACGCCGTCGGACTGACCCACGTCTCGCTCTACGGGACGCCGTTCGCGGTGTGGTTGACGTTCTCGTACCTGTGGCTGCCCTATGCGGTGATCCCGATGTTCGCGGCGCTCGAGCGCGTGCCGTCGTCGTACCTGGAGGCCTCAGGAGATCTCGGCGCGCACGCCGGCACGACCTTCCGCAGGATCGTCTTCCCGCTCGCGGTCCCGGGGATCGTCGCGGGCTCGATCTTCACGTTCTCGCTCACGCTCGGTGACTACATCGTGCCGACGCTCGTCGGGAAGGGCCTGTTCCTGGGCAACGGTATCGCTGCGCTGAACGTGAACAACCGACCGCTCGCCGCGACGATCGCGGTGATCCCGATGGCGATCGTCTTCATCTATCTCGCGCTCGCGAAGAGAACCGGCGCGTTCGAGGCGTTGTAGGTGGAATCCGCCGCGGTCCGTTGGTTCCTCCGGGTGATGAGCTGGGCCGTGCTGTCCTTCCTGTACATCCCGCTCGTCATCGTCGTGATCTATGCGTTCACGAAGAGCCAGATCGTGTCATGGCCGCCGGTGCTGTTCACGACGAGATGGTTCGTGTC
>JBKPRM010000123.1:0-5674 GCA_046734555.1 Actinomycetota bacterium
GCCGCCATCCGCCCGACCTCGTCCATCGCCGGAGTGTCGCACGCGGCGCCGGTAGCCTGAACCGATGCCACCCGTTCGCTCGGTCCTCGTCGACTTCGACGGCACCGCATGTCTGCATGACGTGGCCGAGCACCTCATGGAGCATTTCGGCGAGCCCGGATGGCGCGACTGGGACGAGCGCTGGATCCGGCGAGAGGTCGACACCCGTGCTGCGATCCGCGGACAGGTGGCGCCGTTCGCGGGACTCCGCGACGAGTTGATCACGTACGCCGTGTCCCATTGCCCGCTGGATCCGACCTTCCCCGGGTTCGTGGAGTGGTGCCGCGGCGATGATGTCCAGGTCACGATCGTGTCCGACGGACTCGGGCTCTACATCCGGCCGATCCTCGCCGCGAACGGCGTCACCGACGTTGCCATCGTGACGAACGACTGGGCCGGCGGCGCGATGGGGTTCCCGAACGGACACCCGGAGTGCGACTGGTGCGGCACGTGCAAGATGCTCGCCGTCCAGCGCGCGCGGGGGCCGGTTGCCTTCGTGGGCGAGGGGCATTCCGACCGGTACGGCGCGTTGTACGCCGACGTCGTGTTCGCCAAGGACGAGCTCGTCCAGCTCTGCCGCGACGACGGCGTCGCGTTCCTCCCGTATGCGAACTTCGACGACGTCCGCCGGCAGCTCGAGGCCGCCTCGACGTTGCCGGGCCCCGTCGATCCCGCGCTGTGCCCGGGCTGGCACGTGCCGTGAGGTTGCCAGGAACCGAGGACTCGATCCCTCGCCTTCAGCGGTGGCCGAGGGATTCGAACCCTCGGGAGAGTTGCCCCTCCACACGCTTTCCAGGCGTGTCCCTTCGGCCGCTCGGGCAGGCCACCGCGGACGAGTGTACGGAACGCCTTGAGCGCGGCTAGGACGTATGGCGGTCGAGCAACGCGGCGTAGGCCCGCCGGCCCTTCGGCGTGAGGTGCATGCCGTCGTAGAACCACGCGCCGTGACCGCGCGAGTACGCGTACCAGTCGATCAGCTTGGTATTCGCGTGCCGGTCGGCGCACGCGTGCATCCGGATGTTCTGCGCCTTGCGGATCTTCGGGTACTTCGTCGGGCCCGTGACCGTCACGAGGAAGACGCGGCGGTGGCGACCGGCGACGCGCGAGATCGTGTCGCAATCCGACGGCTGGATCAGCACACCGTTGGTACCGAGGTGGATGACGATCTTGCGTCGGAGCAAGCCGTTCGCCTTCTTCTGCTTGACGATGTGCACGGCCTCGGAGAACTGGCGGGACTTCTTGACGTTGACGACGAAGCCGCGGGCGCTCAGCTGCGGCTTGGCGCCGAGCATGACGGAATCGCCGATCGCGTAGCGCCCACCCGGGATCGCGCCGGCGGGCGCGGCGAACGCGACACAGGCAACGACGACGGCGGGAACGAGGAACCTGCGCATCATCGAACGATACGGCGTCTCGCGAACGAGGCCGGCCGCCTCCTCCCGCGGCGAGCGCCGCAGGGGAGACAACCGTGGCGGAGGCGGCGTGATTTGAACACGCGAGGGACGGATTAGGCCCCTAACCGCTTTCGAGGCGGTCCCGTTCGGCCGCTCCGGCACGCCTCCGTCGGCGAGTCTAGCAAGGCGTCTCCCAGCACCCGGTGATGCGTGGGAGCATGCACGGATGGACGTTGCGATCCTCGATGGGGTGCCGCTGTTCGAGGGGCTCACGCCGGACCAGCGGCAACGGATCGCGGACCGGCTCGAGCCGGTCGACGTGCCCGCGGGGTGGTTCCTGCTCAACCAGGGCTCCTACCCCGAAGGCTTCTTCGTCGTGCTGGAGGGCGAGGTCACCGTGGAACGGGACGGGGCCGAGATCGCACGGCTGGGACGAGGTGAGTTCTTCGGCGAGATCGCGCTGCTCGAGGACGACCGCCGCACCGCCACCGTCACCACCGCGACCCGCGTGCGAGCCGCGGTCATGGACGCGGCCGACTTCTTCGAGATGTGCGCGGAGATCCCCGAGGTGAGTTCGCGGATCACGTCGGCGGCGATGCGCCGGTCCGGCCACTAGCGGCGGCCGCGGAAGAACTCCCGCAGCAACTCGCCGCTCGCCTCGGCCTCCACGCCGGACGTGAGCTCGGCGCGATGGTTCAGCCGGGGATCGCGCACGAGGTTGCCGAGCGAGCCGGCGAATCCCGCTTTGGGATCCGGCGCGCCGAAGACGACTCGGTCGATCCGAGCCAGCACGATGGCCCCCGCGCACATCGCGCATGGCTCGAGCGTCACGTAGAGCGTGCAGCCCTCGAGGCGCCACGAACCGAGAGCCGCAGACGCCGCGCGGAGCGCGAGCACCTCGGCGTGCGCCGTCGGGTCGCCGCGTAGCTCGCGCTCGTTGCCGGCGCCGGCAAGCCGCTCCGCCTCACGGACGACGACGCAGCCGATCGGGACGTCGCCGTGCCGCAGGCAGCCCCGGGCGAACTCGAGCGCCTCGCGCATCCAGTCCGCGTCAGTAGGCATCGATCTCGCGCAGGCGATCGTCGCTGATGCCGAAGTGATGGGCCACCTCGTGCGCCACGGTTCGTGCGACCTGGGCGCGGATGCGCTCCTCGGCAGGGCCGGCCACCGCCACGATCGTGGCGCGATACAACGTGATCGTGTCTGGCAGGACGTTCGAGTAGTGGTTCCCGCGCTGCGACAACGGGACGCCGTGGTAGAGGCCGAGCAAACCGCGTTGTCCGGCAGGCGGCCGGTCCTCGATCAGGACCGAGACGTTGTCCATCGCCTCCTGCACCCAGTCGGGCAAGGCGTCGATCGCCTCGACGACGAGCTCCTCGAAGCGATCGGCGGAGATCACGCCGAGGGCAGCCAGCTCGCGCGGGCCGCCTCATAGGCGTCGATCTCGCCGGTGTGACGCAGCGTGAGGCCGATGTCGTCGAGACCTTCCATCAGACGCCACCGGGTGAACTGCTCCATGTCGAACACCTCGTCCAAGCCGACGGCGCGCACCGTGAGCGCGTCGATGTCGATCTCGATCCGCGTTCGGGGATCGTCCAGCACGGCGTCCATCAACGCGCGGACGGACTCCTGGCGAAGCTCGACGGGCAACAGCCCGATCTTCAGACAGTTGTTACGGAAGATGTCGGCGAAGCTGGACGAGATCACGGCCTTGAAGCCGTAGTCCTCGATCGCCCATGGCGCGTGCTCGCGACTCGAACCGCTCCCGAAGTTCGGTCCGGTCAGCAGGATCGTCGCGCCCCGATAGCGCGGGTCGTTCAGCACGAAGTCGGGGTCCTTGCGCCATTCGTCGAACAGGAACGGCCCGAACCCGGTCCGCTCGATCCGTTTCAGGTACTGCGCCGGGATGATCTGGTCGGTGTCGACGTCGGCACGGTCGAGGGGAACCGCGGTGCCCTCGACCCGGGTGATCGGTTCCATCGTTAGAGGTCCTCCGGCGTCGTGAAGTGTCCGGCGATCGCGGTCGCCGCAGCGACCCGGGGACCGACCAGGTGCGTCCGCCCGCCCTTCCCCTGCCGGCCCTCGAAGTTCCGGTTGCTCGTCGAGGCGCTGCGCTCTCCCGGCGACAAGATGTCGGGGTTCATCCCCAGGCACATCGAGCAGCCCGCGCCGCGCCACTCGAACCCCGCCGCGGTGAAGACGTCGTCGAGGCCCTCCTGCTCGGCCTGGAGCTTGACCGCGACCGAGCCTGGCACGACCAACGCGCGGAGCCCATCGCGCACGCTCCTGCCTCGCACGACCTCGGCCGCGACGCGCAGGTCCTCGATGCGAGAGTTGGTGCACGAGCCGATGAACACGGTGTCCGGCCGGATCTCGCGGATCGGCGTCCCGGGCTCCAGCGCCATGTAGGTCAGCGCGCGCTCGGCGGCCTCGCGCTTGCTCTCATCGAGCGCGGATGGGTCGGGCACCGTGCCGTCGATCGTGGTCGATTGCGCGGGGTTGGTACCCCAGCTCACGTACGGGACGAGCGTCGAGGCGTCGAGCGTGACCTCCGTGTCGAACGACGCGCCGGCGTCGGTCGGCAGGGTGCGCCAGTGCTCGAGGGCCGCGTCCCAGTCCGCGTCGGCAGGCGCGTGCGGCCGCCCCTTCACGTACGCGAACGTCGTCTCGTCGGGAGCGACGAGGCCGGCGCGAGCGCCGCCCTCGATCGACATGTTGCAGATCGTCATACGGCCTTCCATCGACAGCGCCTCGATCGCGGCGCCGCGGTACTCGATGACGTGGCCCACCCCGCCGCTCGTGCCGATGCGGTTGATGATCGCCAAGATGACGTCCTTCGCGCTGCAATCCGCCGGTAGCTCACCGTCGACCGTGACCGCCATCCACTTCGGCTTGGACTGCGGGAGCGTCTGGGTCGCGAGCACATGCTCGACCTCGCTGGTGCCGATCCCGAACGCGAGCGCGCCGAACGCCCCGTGGGTCGAGGTGTGAGAGTCGCCGCACACGATCGTCATGCCCGGCTGGGTGTAGCCCATCTCCGGACCGATCACATGCACGATCCCCTGGCCGCCCGATCCCCACGGGTACAGCGTCACGTCGAACTCCTCCGCGTTGGTGCGGAGCGCCTCCATCTGCCGAGCACTGACCTCATCGGTGACGGGGCCGGCGGTCGTCGGGACGTTGTGATCCATCGTGGCCACGGTCAGGTCCGGCCGGCGGAGGGCACGTCCTGCCATGCGAAGGGCGTCGAAGGCCTGGGGGCTGGTGACCTCGTGGACGAGGTGCAGATCCACGTAGAGCAGGTCCGGCTCACCGTCGGCTCGGTGCACGACGTGCTGTTCCCAGATCTTTTCGGCGAGGGTTCGCGGCATCGATCCCGTTCCTGTCGTAGCTGTTCAGTGAGGGTGTCTGATACGGTATGTCCAAATAATGGAACTCAGTTCCAGATATTGGACATCGACGATAGCACACCGACCGGAGCCGGATATGCCGAAGACGCGCGAACAGGCCGAGGAACGCCGAGCGTTCGACCTCGAGGTTCGCGACCGCTCTGCGATCGAACGCGGCAGATCGGCCCTCCCACCGGCGCCATCGACCCAGGTCGGCGTCCTCGACCGAGCGATCGACGTGATCGACGCCGTCGAAGCCGGCGCGCGTTCGTTCACCGCGATCGCCGACGCGACGGGCCTCACCAAGCCGACCGCGCACCGCATGATCAACGCGCTGACCGCCCACGGGTTCCTCATGCACGTCGACGGCGTCGGCTACGCGCTCGGGCCGAGGCTGCTCAACCTCGCGAACACCGCGATGCGGGAGCTCCCGCTCCGGCAGCTCGCACGGCCCGCGCTCGAACAGCTAGCGCGCTCGACCGGCGAATCCGCCCAGCTGTACGTCCGCGACGGGAACCGCCGGATCTGTGTCGACGCCGTCGAGTCCGACAACGAGCTGCGCACGATCGTGCCGGTCGGCGCATCGCTGCCCCTCGGACGCGGCTCGGCCGGCAAGGTCTTCCTCGCCTGGGGGCCGCCGGCCGACGAAGACGTGAGCGACATCGGCACGTCGATCCTCACCGCCCGACGGCGCGGCTGGGCCGACAGCTACGGCGAGCGCGAGCCGGGCGTGGCTTCGGTCAGCGCGCCGATCTTCGCGCCCAACGGCCACCTCCTGGCGGCGATCTCGGTGTCGGGGCCCGACTCTCGGCTCGCACCGCTGCGTGCCAAGCGGTACGGGCCGGCGGTGGT
>JBKPRM010000124.1:0-7125 GCA_046734555.1 Actinomycetota bacterium
CGAAGGACCCGATGTCGTGCCGTTCGAACCTCACACTGAAACGCGAGAAGCAACGCTGGGACTTCGGCGACCGCCCCACCTACGCGTGGACCGACGTGACCTGGCTCCTCGACCGGGCCGCCGTGTCCTGGCGGTACTACATCGGCTCGGACACCTGCTGGGAACCTCCGTGCGACGGACCGCGGAACCGCGACCTCGAGTCGAAGTCGGTGTTCATGCCGATCGCCGTGTTCACGAGCTTCTGGGACGGGGAACGCGACGGGATCCACGACAACCTGCGGTCGGTCTATCGCTACCTCGACGCGGCGCACGATGGCACCCTGCCGGACGTCAGCTGGATCATGCCGTCGTCCGGGGTCTCCGAGCATCCGGCGAGCCCCGGCACGATCCGCACGGGGATGGCCTACGTCACGCGCTTGATCAACGCGGCGATGAAGGGGCCCGAGTGGGATTCGACGGCGATCTTCCTCACATGGGACGACTGGGGCGGGTTCTACGACCACGTCCAGCCCGAGCGCATCGACCGCAACGGGTACGGCCTGCGCGTGCCGGGTCTCGTGATCAGCCCCTACGCCAAGGAGGGTTACGTCGACCACACGCAGCTCTCGTTCGACTCCTACCTGAAGCTGATCGAGGACCGGTTCATGGGCGGGCAGCGGCTGGACCCGGCGACCGACGGCCGGCCGGACGCCCGGCCCACGGTGCGCGAGCCGCTCGCCGGCGACCTTTGGAACGCGTTCGACTTCGCCCAAACGCCGAGGGCGCCCGTGCTCCTTGACCCGTGGCCGTGGTCGACGCGGCCCCCGCATCCATTGTTCTAGGCCCGGATCGAGGCTTCGTACCCATGGCCCTTCGCCGTTCCGTCCTCGCACTGCTCGTGATCAGCATCCTGGCGGTCGCGTGCACGAGGAGCGCCTCGACGACGAGCGGTGCGCAGCAACCGTCGACCTCGCCGCTGACCGCGACGGGGATGAACAAGCTGCAGCACCTGATCTTCATCGTCCAGGAGAACCGCAGCTTCGATCAGTACTTCGGTACCTATCCCGGCGCCGACGGCATCCCGACGAACCCAGACGGCTCGTTCGCCGTGTGCGTGCCCGACAAGTTCCTCGGTGGCACGTGCGTTCCGCCGTACGTGACCCGGTCGATCGACCAGGACGGCGGCCCCCACAACCACGCGGCGTCGATCAACGACGTGAACGGCGGCAAGATGAACGGGTTCATCGACTCGCTGCCGGCGCGACCGACGAAGTGCTGGACCACCCCGACCTTGCCGGAGTGCGACGTCCAGCTCGGCCCCGACGGGCAGCCCGATGTGATGAGCACCCAGCGCCGCCGGGCGATCCCGAACTACTGGGACTACGCCGACCACTACGTCTTGCAGGACCACATGTTCGCCCCGGTCGACTCCTGGACCCTGCCTGCGCACCTGTTCCTCGTGTCGGAATGGTCGGCGGCTTGCACCGACCCGTTGGACCCGATGTCCTGCCACACCGACATCGACCTGAGCGACCCGTCGTTGCGGTGGGACTACGGCGAGAAGCCGCTCTATGCCTGGACCGATCTCACCTGGCTGATGGACGAGCAGGGTGTCTCATGGCGGTACTACGTGGGCGCCGACACCTGCGAGGAGCCGCCGTGCCCCGACACGGGCCGGAAGTTCTACGCGACCAGCTACAACCGCAACCCGCTCCCCGGGTTCACGAGCTTCGCCGACCGCCAGGGACGTGGCGGGAGCTGGAGGGACAACGTCGTGTCCGTCGACCAGTACTTGGCCTCCGCCGCCGACGGGACACTGCCGCAGGTGGCCTGGATCGCGCCGTCGTCCAACGTGTCCGACCATCCCGGCGGGCCGAGCACGATCCGCACCGCGATGGCCTACGTCACTCGCCTCGTGAACGCGGCGATGCGTGGTCCCGACTGGGACTCGACCGCGATCTTCCTCACGTGGGACGACTGGGGGGGCTTCTACGACCACGTCGTCCCCAAGCGCTTCGACGCGATGGGCTACGGCCTTCGCGTGCCCGGCCTGGTGATCAGCCCGTGGGCCAAGCGCGGATACATCGACCACACCGTCTTGTCGTTCGACTCTTACGCGAAGCTGATCGAGGGACGATTCCTGCAGGGCGCGCGACTCGATCCCGCCACGATGGACCGTCCCGACAGCCGCCCGACGGTCCGCGAGCGCACGGCGAACCCCCTCGGCAAGGCGTTCGACTTCGATCAGACGCCGAACCCGCCGATGATCCTCGATCCCTGGCCCTGGCATCAGCAGGAGCCCTACCCGTCGTTCTGACCCGCGGGTAGACTCCGACGCCCGTGCGCTCCCCCGCCAGGTTCGCCGTGCTCGCCGTGTTCGCCGTCGCATGCACCACGGCGACGGTCGCGGCACAGACGTCGCCCTCGCGGTCCCCGCAACGCGCCCGTGGGATCCGCGCGCTCGACCACTTGATCTTCATCGTGCAGGAGAACCGGTCGTTCGATCACTACTTCGGGACGTACCCGGGCGCGGACGGCATCCCGACGAAGCCCAACGGCGACTACGCGGTGTGCATACCCGACCCGTACCAGGACGGGAGATGCGTGCCGCCCTACGTCACGCATGAGGTCGAGTTCGAGGGCGGACCGCATACGCACTCCTCATCGGTGCGTGACGTCAACGGCGGGAAGATGGATGGGTTCATCGCGTCCCTCCGCCCCGAGGAGGGATCGTGCTGGGTCGACCCGTCGCAACCGCGATGCGCCGACCAGCTGGGGCCGCAGGGCCAGCCCGACGTGATGAGCACGTTGACACGCCGAGACATCCCCAACTACTGGGCGTACGCGGATCACTTCGCGCTCGAGGACCGCATGTTCGCACCCGTCGACTCGTGGACGATGCCTTCCCACCTCTTCCTGGTCTCCGGATGGTCGGCCTATTGCCCCACCGCCAACCCGATGAGCTGCGTGAGCGACATCAACCTGAAAGGCGACGATCATCGCTGGGACTACGGCGAGCCGCCGATCTACGCGTGGACCGACGTGACCTGGTTGCTGGACTCGCAGGGCGTGTCGTGGCGCACGTTCGTCGGCAACCACACCTGTTGGCAGCACCGGACGTGCGACGATCCCGAGGGCCGCACGTACAACACGAGCAACAACCGCAACGTGCTCCCGGGGTTCACGAGCTTCTCGGACGGCGAGCGCGCCGACGGGATCGAGGACAACATCCGGCCCGTCGACGACTACCTCGCCTCCGCGGGCGAGGGGTCGCTGCCGTCGGTGAGCTGGATCTTCCCCACGGCCGCGACGAGCGAACACCCGACGAGCCAGTCGACCCCCCGCACGGGCATGGCCTACGTGACCCGACTCGTGAACGCCGCCATGCAGGGGCCCGACTGGGACTCGACGGCGATCTTCCTTACGTGGGACGACTGGGGCGGGTTCTACGATCACGTCGTGCCGCCTCGGGTCGACGGCAACGGCTACGGTCTGCGCGTGCCGGGACTGGTGATCAGCCCCTGGGCGAAGCCGGGCTTCGTCGACCACACGGAGCTGTCGTTCGATTCGTACCTGCGGCTGATCGAGGATCGGTTCCTCGGCGGGCAGCGGCTCGACCCGAAGACGGACGGTCGCCCCGATGCCCGGCCGACCGTGCGCGAGCGGATCGCCGATCCGCTGAACGCTGCGTTCGACTTCACGCAAGACCCCGTCCCCCCGCTCGTGCTGGAGCCCTGGCCGTGGAAGCAGCCCGAGCCGTGGACGTCGTTCGGGTGAGGCCGCGTCGCGCGGCGGCCGTCGTCGCCGCGCTCAGCGTGGTCGCCATCGCATGCACCGGCCCGAGCGCGCCCCAGGCGACCGCGCCGCCGCCCACGGGGATCTTCAAGCTCGAGCACCTGATCTTCATCGTGCAGGAGAACCGCTCGTTCGATCACTACTTCGGCACCTATCCCGGCGCCGACGGCATCCCCACACGCCCCGACGGAAGGTTCGACGTCTGCGTGCCGAACAGCTTCCTGGGCGACCGGTGCGCGGCGCCGTACGTCTCGGATCGGATCTGGCAGGCGGGGGGACCACACGCGCATCGCCACGCGGTGATCGATGTCGACCACGGGAAGATGGACGGCTTCATCGCGTCGATGGGACACCCGCGGCCCTGCTGGACCCCGACACGGGGGCCGTGCGCCGGTCCCGACGGACAGCCCGACGTCATGAGCACGCTTACCCGGGAGACGCTGCCGAACTACTGGGACTACGCGGACCACTTCGTGCTCGAGGACCACCTGTTCGCGCCGACCGACTCATGGACGTTGCCGTCGCACCTGTTCCTCGTCTCGGCCTGGTCGGCTCGCTGCCCCGATACGAGCGACCCGATGAGCTGCCGCTCCGACATCAACCTGAAGGGAGACGATCGGCGCTGGTTCGCCGGAGACGACCCGATCTATGCGTGGACCGACATCACGTGGCTGCTCGACGCCCGTGCTGTCTCGTGGCGCTACTACGTGGGGAACGCGACCTGCTGGACGAGCGACTGCCCGCGCCTCACGAAGCAGGATCGGGAGTCCGGATACGAGACCCCCTACGCGTTCAACCCGTTGCCCGGGTTCACGAGCTTCTGGGACCACTCCCGCGACGGCGTGCACGACAACGTGGTGGCGGTGGACCAGTACCTGTCGGCGGCGGCGGAGGGGGCACTCCCGTCGGTGGCGTGGATCGTGCCGACCGGCGCCACGAGCGAGCATCCGGGGGGAACGAGCACGACGCGCACCGGCCAGGCCTACGTCACGCGGCTCGTGAACGCCGCGATGGCGGGCCCGGACTGGGATTCGACCGCGATCTTCCTCACGTGGGACGACTGGGGTGGCTTCTACGACCACGTGGTGCCGCCGCGTGTGGACCGCAACGGCTACGGGCTCCGCGTCCCGGGTCTCGTGATCAGCCCGTACGCGCGACGGGGGACGGTCGACCACACGACGTTGTCGTTCGACAGCTACCTGCGCTTGATCGAAGCGCGCTTCCTCGACGGGCAGCAGCTCGACCCGCGGACCGACGGCCGGCCCGACGCACGGCCGACGGTGCGGGAGCGGCTGGCGAACGACGTCACCGGGGCATTCGACTTCTCGCAGCAACCACGCCCGCCGCTGATCCTCGAGCCGTGGCCCTGGAGCCAGCCCGAGCCGTGGCCGTCGTTCTGAGCTAGCGCGCGACGGTCGAGGGCAAGAGTCCGCCCTCCCGCGACAGGACCTCGGGGATGTCCGCCGCAGGCATCGGCCGCGAGAACAGGAAGCCCTGTGCGAGGCGGCAACCGTTGGCGCGTAGGAACTCGTACTCCTGCGGGGTCTCGACGCCCTCGGCGAGCGGGATCATGTCGAGACCCTGCGCGAGCTGGATCATCGCCCGCACCATGCTCGCGAGGCTCGCGTCTCGGTGGACGTCGCGGACGAACGCGCGGTCGATCTTCAGGACGTCGACCGGCATGTGCTTCAGGCGGGCGAGCGACGAGTACCCCGTCCCGAAGTCGTCGAGCGCGAGCGTGAAGCCCCAGGCGTGGAGCTCCGACAGGATCTTCTGGGTCCGGTCGGGGTCGGCCATCGCGGTCGACTCGGTGATCTCCACGATGACGTCCTGGGGATCGACCGCCTCCGCCCGGAGCTTCGCGAGGATCTTCTCGGCCAGCCGCGCCGACCAGAGCTGGCGCGGGGAGAGGTTGAATCCGACGCGGAGGTCGAGCCCGTCCGCGGCCCACGCGGCTCGCTGCCGCGCGAGCTCGGCGATCACCCAGTCGCCGATCGCCTCGATCAGGCCGAGCTCCTCGGCGATCGGGATGAACTCGCCGGGCGGGACGAGCCCGCCGCTCGCGTCGCGCCAGCGCACGAGCGCCTCGAGCGATTCGGTCATCCCCGTCTCGATGTCGATGATCGGCTGCCAGTGCAAGACCCATCGATCGTGTTGCACCGCTTCCCGCAACCTCGTGGTGAGCGAGAGTCGGTGAAGGGCGTCGTCGCCCCCGGTCGCGAAGACGATGTGCCCGCCGGGCTCCTGCTTCTTCGACTGGTACATCGCCGCGTCGGCGTTCTTCAGGAGCGTCTCGCCGTCCTGCGCGTCCTGCGGGAACAGGCTGATCCCGACCGACCCGGTCGCGTAGAAAGGCGTCCCGGCCAGGTCGAACGGCTCCTCGAGCGCCTCCCGGATCCGCATCGCGACCGACTCCGCGACGGTCATGGATGGATCCGGCAGGTCCGGGTCGCCCGTCCCGCGCTCCAGGTCGCCGAGCAGCAGCAGGAACTCGTCGCCGCCCTGCCGCGCGACCAGGTCGGCCTCGCGCGTGCACGTCCGCAGGCGGTCGCCGAGCTGGGCCAGCAGGAGGTCGCCGGCGTGATGCCCCAGCGAGTCGTTCACGAGCTTGAAGTTGTCGAGGTCGAGGTAGAGGACGCCGACGCCGAGGTCGTGGCGACGCGCGCGCGCGATCGCGTTGTCCAACATCTCCTCGAACAGGTGACGGTTCGGCAGGCCGGTGAGCTTGTCGTGATACGCGAGGAAGGCGACCTGCTCCTCGGCGGTCTTGCGCTGCGTGATGTCGAAGATCACGCCCTGGATCAACCACGGGTTCCCGTGCTCGTCGTCGATCGGGAACGCCTGCTCCAAGACCCACCGGACCGTGCCGTCCTCGTGGACCATCCGATACTCGTGGTTCAGCGGGACGTGGTTCGCGTACGCCTCTTGGTACTCGTCCCACGCGCGGTCGATGTCGTCGGGGTGTACGTGGTGGCGCCAGGCGTAGAAGTCGTTGAGCCAAACCTCTGGCTCGATCCCGATCAGGTCGCGGATCTGGGGGCTCACGTAGATCGACGCGGCGTCCTCGTCGACCGGGTCGAGGTAGACGACCGCCGGGATGTGCTCGACGAGCGACCGGTATTTCGCCTCGGCCTCGAAGGCCGCCTCGCGCCCCGCGCGGAGCTCCGTCGCGTCCCGGAGGGCGACGACGAGCAGCGGCTCGGGCACGTCGAGCGTGCCGACGTGAGCCTCGATCGGGATGGGCGCCGCTCGGTCCGCGCGGCGGCACATCGCCTCGACGCGCGCACCTTCCGGCAGTCCGAGCAGGTCCGCGGCGATCAGGAGCTCGATCGAGCTGCCGACGAGCTCGTC
>JBKPRM010000125.1:0-4599 GCA_046734555.1 Actinomycetota bacterium
ACTACAGCGACGATCCCGCTGCGTTCGTCGCCGCTGCGCTGTCGCCGGCGAAGGTCGAGTCGGTCGAGATCGTCGACCTGGCCGGTCGGGCCGCTCGTGTCGTCGTGCCCGACTACCAGCTGTCGCTCGCGATCGGCAAAGAGGGCCAGAACGCCCGGCTGGCGGCGCGGCTCACGGGGTGGCGGATCGACATCAAGTCGGAGTCGCAGGCGGCGACGCCGGAGGCACCGGCGGGGGCGTAGCGATGCGACGTGGTCACGTGCCGGTGCGCACGTGTGCGGGTTGCCGCCGACGAGCACCGAAGGGCGACCTGATCCGCCTCGTGCGGACCGCTGGTGGCGACGTCCAGCTCGATCCGGGGTGCCACGCGCCCGGGCGAGGCGGCTACCTGCACCCCGACCGCGCGTGTGTGGACGCGGCGCTCGAGGCGAGCGCGCGCAGCCTCGCGCGGGCGCTCCGGACGGGCGTTGGCGGTGAGGCAGCCGGTAGGCTACGAGTGCGGTTCGATCAACTGCAGGAGCGCATGTGAGGGTTCACGAGCTGGCAAAAGAGCTCGGCGTGACCAGCAAGGAGTTGCTGGAGTCGCTGGCGCAGATGGGCGTGGCGGGGAAGTCCGCCTCGTCCAGCGTGCCCGAGGACATGGTGCCGCGGCTGCGCGCCTCGGGGGGTCAGGCGACCGCCGCGCCCGCGAAACCCCGCGAGGTGCTGGAGCCACCGCCACAGCCGCGGAAGCCACGGGCGAAGGCGAAGCCCAAGGCGGAAGAGAAGCCCGCGCTCACGGTGGTCGAGACCCCCGCGGAGCAGCCACCTCCCGCGGCCGAGGCGAAGCAGCCGCCCAAACGTCGCCGTCCCGAGCCAGAGCCGGTCGTGCCGGCGGGACCTGTCCTGCAGGTCATCCACGGGGCGACGCCGCAGACGATCGCGGAGAAGACCGATCGATCCCCGGCCGAGATCGTCAAGGTCCTGTTCACGGCGGGCGACATGGTGACGGCCACCACCTCGCTCACCGACGAGCAACTCACGCTGGTCGCCAACGAGCTCGGCTACACGGCCGAGATCGTCGGCCTCGAGGACGAGCTCAAGACCGAGGACGACGTCGAGGAGACCCTCGATGAGGCGAACCTCGCGCCGCGAGCGCCGGTCGTGACGATCATGGGCCACGTCGACCACGGCAAGACCAAGCTTCTCGACGCGATCCGATCGACCGACGTCGTGGCGGGGGAGTTCGGCGGCATCACGCAGCACATCGGCGCGTATCAGGCCCACGTCGGGGACCGTGAGATCACGTTCATCGACACGCCCGGCCACGAGGCGTTCACGGCGATGCGTGCCCGCGGCGCGAGCGTGACCGACATCGCGGTGCTCGTGGTCGCCGCCGACGATGGCGTGATGCCCCAGACCATCGAGGCGCTGGACCATGCCAAGGCGGCCAACGTGCCGATCGTCGTCGCGGTGAACAAGGTCGACAAGGACGAGGCCGATCCCAATCGGGTGCGGACCCAGCTCGTCGAACGCGGCCTCGTGCCATCGGAATGGGGCGGCGACAACGAGTTCGTCGACGTCTCGGCGAAGACCAACCAGAACCTCGACCGATTGCTCGACACGATCCTCGTCGTAGCGGACCTCGCCGAGCTGCAAGGCGACCCGACGGGCCGCGCGCGGGGCACGGTGCTCGAGGCCCACCTCGACCGCGGTCGCGGGGCCGTCGCGACGGTCCTCGTGCAGAAGGGGTCTCTCGAGGTTGGCGACGCGCTGATCGCGGGCACCGCCTACTGCCGGATCCGCGCGATGCAGGACGAGAACGGCGTGCCGGTCGCGCACGCCGGCCCGTCCAAGCCCGTGCAGATCCTCGGCTGGAACCACGTGCCGAGCGCGGGCGACGACTTCCGTGAGGTCGAGGACGAGCGCGACGCTCGGCACATCGCGGAGGAACGCGAGGCGCGGTCGCGGCAGGCCGAGATGGTCACGGCCCGGCGCGCGACCCTGCAGGACCTCCTGCGTCGAACCGGCTCCGACGTGGTGACGGATCTGAACCTGATCGTGAAGGCCGACGTGCAGGGCTCCGTCCAGGCGCTGGAGGACTCCCTGCTGAAGCTGCCGCAGGACGAGGTCCGGGTGAACATCGTGCGGGCGGGGGCGGGAGGCATCACCGAGAATGACGTCACGCTCGCGATCGCCTCCGACGCCATCATCGTCGGCTTCAACGTGCGTCCCGACAGCGGTGCGCGCGAGCTGGCAGAGAAGGAAGGCGTCGACATCCGCACGTATCGGGTGATCTACGACGCGATCGACGACATCAAGTCGGCGCTGTCGGGACTGCTCAAGCCGGAGGAGCGCGAGCGCGTACTCGGTGAGGCCGAGGTGCGCCAGACGTTCCGCGTCCCGCGACTGGGTCTGATCGCCGGCAGCTACATCCGCTCGGGAACGATCCGGCGCAACGGGCGCGCGCGGCTCGTCCGAGACGGCGTGGTCGTCTACGACGGGCGCATCGCGTCGCTCCGCCGGTTCAAGGACGACGTCGGCGAGGTTCGTGAGGGCTTCGAATGCGGGATCGGCCTGGAGAACTTCCAGGACATCAAGGACGGCGACATCGTCGAGGCCTACGAGGTCGAAGAGGTCGCCCGCAGCATCTAGCGCCGTGCTCGTCGCCCTCGAACGGTTCGACCTGCGCATCCCGCTCGCCCGCTCGCTCAAGCAGAAGCGACACGTGGTGAAGTCGTTGACCGCGGCGCTCCGCCAGGCGTTCCCGGTGAGTGTCGCCGAGGTCGATCACCTGGATCTGTGGCAGCGGGCGACGATCGCCGTCGCGGCCGTCGGCGCCGACCAGCACCACCTGCGCCGTGTGATGCACGCGGTGGAGCAGCGCGTCGACGCCTGGGTGGAGGTCGAGGTCATCGACCGCGAGCTGCAGCTGCTCTGGCCGGAGGAGCCCTAGACGCCGGTACCCTGGAGTCATGCCGCAAGGACCGCGTACCGACCGTGTCGGCGAGGAGTTCCGCGAGATCCTCGCCGAGTCGATCCAGGGCCTCAAGGACCCCCGGGTCGGGTTCGTCACCGTCACCGGCGTGAAGGTGTCCCCGGACCTCCATGTCGCGTGGGTCTCCTACACGGTGCTCGGCGACGACAAGCAGCGCGTCGCGACGCGTGCCGCCCTCCGATCCGCGTTGCCGCATCTGCGTCGCGATCTCGGCCGGCAGATCCGGCTGAAGGTCACTCCGGAGCTGCGCTTCGAAGAGGACAGGGTGAGCGAGTCGGCGGCACGGATCGACCGGCTGCTCGACGAGGTGCATCAGGAAGGTGGCTCCGATGGATCGTGAACCGCTCGCGCGCGCGGCCGCGGTGCTCCGCGAGGCGCCCACCGTCGCGATGGCGTGCCATGTCAACCCCGACGCCGACGCCCTGGGCTCGATGCTCGGGCTCGCACATCACCTGGTCGCACGAGGCACCAAGGTGGCGTGCGCGTTCCCGAACGAGCCCTTGTTCGTGCCGCCCTGGGCTGAGGTGTTGCCCGGGCTGGACCTGCTGGTGGACGCGAAGGACTTCCCGGATGCGCCGGCGGTCATGGTGACCTGCGACTGCGCGGCGTTCGACCGGCTCGGCGGCCTCGGCGCGGCCGCCACGCGCGCCGAAGAGCTGATCTGGATCGACCACCACCGGTCCAACGACGGCTACGGCACGATCCGGGTGGTCGATCCCGACGCCTCGAGCACGTGTGAGCTGATCGGCCGCCTGATCGACGAGATCGGCGGCGAGATGAGCGACGCCTCGGCGATGTGCTTGTACGCGGGGCTGGTGACGGACACCGGCCGCTTCCAGTACGAGGCTGCGACACCGGAGACGCTCCGCCTCGCCGCGCGGCTGCGGGAGCACCCGTTCGACCACGCGAGGCTCGCTCAGGTCCTGTACGAGAACAACCGCGCGGCCTACCTCGACGTGCTCGGCGTGGCGATGGAACGGGCGAGGCTCGAGCCGGAGGCGGACCTCGTCTGGACCTACGTGCTGTGGTCCGACCTTGCGCGCGCGGGGGTCGGCGGAGGCGACGTCGACGACCTGATCGAGGTGCTGCGGAGCGCCCGTGAGGCCGACACGGCGGCGCTCGTGAAGCAGCAGCGGGACGGCCGGTTCAAGGTCAGCGTCCGCTCACGAGGGGCTCGCGATCTGAGCGCCGTCGCGGCCTCGTTCGGCGGCGGCGGCCACCGTCTCGCGGCGGGCTACACCAGTGAACGCGGTCCCGCGGAGACGATCGAGGAGCTGCGCGCAGCGCTCGACGGCGCGACGTGAACGCCGAGCGGTCCGCCGATCCGTCGGGGATCTTGTCGATCGACAAGCCGAGCGGGGTGACCTCGCACGACGCCGTCGCGATGGTCAGGCGGGCGATCGGCACGCGCAAGGTCGGGCACGCGGGCACGCTCGACCCGATGGCGACCGGCCTGCTCGTGATGGGCGTCGGCCGGGCGACGAGGCTGCTTCGGTTCCTCGGGGACCTGACCAAGGTGTACGAGGGCACGATGCGCCTCGGCGTCGAGACGGCAACGCTCGACGTCGACGGCCAGGTGACCAGGGAGGCGGGTGCGACCGGGATCGACGACGACGAGATCG
>JBKPRM010000126.1:0-2365 GCA_046734555.1 Actinomycetota bacterium
AACCAGCGACGATGCTCGTCGTCGAGGTTGAACGCGCCGATCGCCTCGGCGTCCCCGTCGGTGAAAGGGGTGAGCCAGACGACACCGTCGGTTAGGGTCGGCTGTTCGCCGAGCATCACGGTTTCCGGGCGATCACCCACAGGAAGGTTTCCGTGCCGCCGTTCGGATCCTGACCCGTCGGTGCCTCGGCGAGCTCGAGGTGGAGGCCCTCGCGACGAAGAGCCGACTCGGTCGCCTCGCGCCCGATCCCGCCGAAGAACATCGGTACACCCATCCATGCCTCCTCGACGCCGTCGCCCGCCCCCACGGGGAACGATGCGAACAGCCTGCCACCCGGCCGGAGCCACGTCGCGATGCGTGCGTACGCCGGCTCGTGTTCGGTGGCCGGCAGGTGCCCGAACACGTACAGCGAGACGACGGCGTCGAACGAAGCGGGCTCCAGATCGAGCGTCGTGAGATCCGCGTGGATCAGGGTTGCGCCGGGCACGCGTCTCGCCGCAGCCGCAAGCATCGTGGAGGAGATGTCGACCCCCGTGTATCGCCTCCCGTCGGCGAGCTCGACCGCGTCCACGCCGGTGCCACAACCGAGCTCCAAGACGTCGCTCCCCGCCGGGATGCGTGCAAGGGTCTCGTCGAGGAACCATCGGCGGATGCCGTCGGCGGGCTCGGTGCGGTACGTCTCGCCGAGGCGGTCATAACCGTCGCGGACGATCCGTGCCGGGTCCATCCGGTCAGCCTCAGCGCCGACGGATCGGCTCCGGGATGAGATCACCGTGGGCCTCGATCAGGTCGTCAACTAAATTGACTATCTGTGCGGTCGTCAACGTGGCGGCGGTGTTCGGGTCGAGCAGCGCCGCGTGGTAGACGTGCTCACGCGAACCCTCGAGGACGGCGCGCACCGTGAGCTCCACGGGGTTCAGGAACGTGCGGTTGAGCCCGAGGCACTGCGGCGGGATCGGGCCGACGCGTCGCGGCTGCACCGCCCCGTCGGCGACCATGACTGGCACCTCGACGCACGCGTCGGTCGGGAGTCCGTCGATCAGCGAGTCGTTCCGCACGTTCCCGTAGAGCTCGATCGGCGTTCCCGTCTCCAACGCGAAGATGAACTGGGACGCGAGCTCGTTGTTCTGTTCGATCTCGATCTGCTCGCCCGCGTCGAGCTGGGCCTTGAGCGTCGCCCATTCCTCGAGGTTCTCGTCGCTTCGCCGGATGTACTCGTCGATCTCGCTGCGGAACAGCTCCACCTGGTCGTCGTGGTGCAGGAACCACGGCACGTACTCGCTGGAGTGCTCGGAGCTCTCGGTCGGGAAGTAGCCGAACCGTCGGAAGATCTCGACGCGCACGCGGCGGCCGAGGCCCTCGGGGTCCGCATCGACGGCCGCGCGCAGCCGCGGATACAGGTCCTCGCCGGTGCTGCGATCGCGGAACACGTAGACGAAGCACTGGTGGTTGAAGCCCGCCGTCAGGAACTCGATCCGTTCCTCCGGCACGCCAACGATCCCGGCGAGGAACGCGTGGGTGTCCCGCACGCTGTGGCAGACCCCGATCGTGTTCGCCGCCGGCCAAGCCGAGCCCGCCCAGATCCCCCACGGCACCATCGCCATCGGGTTCGTGTAGTTGAGCAGGAGGCCCTCGGGGCAGAGCTCCGCCATCTCGTCGCCCATCGCGATCATCACGGGGATCGTGCGGAGCCCGCGCATGATGCCGCCGATGCCGATCGTGTCGGCGATCGTCTGCCGCAGCCCGTAGCGCTTCGGGATCTCGAAGTCGCGGAGCGTCGCGTCGTACCCGCCCACCTGGATCTCGTTGATCAGGTAGTCGGCGCCGTCGAACGCCTCGCGCCGGTCCGCGTTGGCCTGGAGCTTGTAGCCGGCGCCGAGCCGGTCGACGACTTGGTTCGCCGCGCGCTCCGCATACGCGAGCCGCTCCTCGTCGATGTCGTGCAGCGCGAGTTCGAGCGTGCCGTGCAGCTCGGGCGCGCTGCACAGGTCCGTCAGGATGTTGCGCGTGAATTCGACGCTGCCTGCGCCGATGATCGCGACCTTCGCCATGCCCCGAGTTTGCCAGCGCGCGCCGCCGCCCGTCGAACCGGAACGCGCAACCTGGTGTGCGTTCGTCCCCAGCCGGTGTTCGCCGCCGCCGATAGCATCCGGAGCGATGGCGACCTTCCTGCTCGCGTTCGACCACCGGCGCTCGCTCATGACGAGCTTCTTCGAGGCGGGCGACGAGCCCGAGCGCGGTCATATCGCAACCGCGCGCGAGGTCAAGACCGTGATCGCCGACGGGTTGCTCGCAGCGATCCGCCGCTCCCGCGTCGACCGGCGTGACGCAGGCGGCCTGGTCGACGCGACGTACGGCGGGATCG
>JBKPRM010000127.1:0-3730 GCA_046734555.1 Actinomycetota bacterium
GTACTGGTTGATCACGATCGTCGGATGATTCGCCAAGGTCCCGAGCTGTGAGAGCAGGCTCAGGTAGTCGCGCGTGAAGGTCGCGAGGGACCGCTGGAAATAGGCCGTGAGCGCCTTGTTATCGCAGCTCGCGTTGGCGGCGCAGAGCCGAACGAGGGTGTTCCAGTGGAGATCGTTGGCGCCGACCGAGACGATCACCGTCTTGGCGTTCGACGCTCGCTGGGCGACGGCCAGCTGCGGCGGCACGGTCTGGCCACCGATGCTCTGGGGACCGAGGATCCCCGCTTCGATCGTGGCGCCGCTGCACGCCAGGTTGTCGACGTCCCATTCGTTGACCCTCGCGAGGGTCTCCGCGAATGAGAACGAGCTCCGCTGACACAGCCGATCTTGATCCGTGGCGCTCTCGTCCACGGGCCCGCCGAGGCCCGCGGCGGTCGAATCACCGAGCACGATCGCCTCGATCGCCGGCAGCCCGTGCCCGGGTGCCACCGCGACCGGAGCGTGCTGCGAGCGGCCGACCAGCGAGTCGAGGCTGTGCACGTCACGGAGGATGCCGGGCGCCGTGAACGCGGTGACCATGATCGCGCCGAGGTTGACCGCCTCGACGAAGATGAGCCCGCCGACGATGAACATCACCGTTCGCCGTCCGTGGAACCGTCGCCAGCCGGCGATCGCCCCGAGCAGCACGATCGCCGCGATCGTGACGAAGCCGATCTCGGAGGCGAAGTACCAGCGCCAGCCGCTCGCGAGCGCGGATCCGAGCGTGTCGGCGATCGGCGCGTGCGGCCCGGGCGAGAACAGCCCTGCGACCTGTTCGTTGATGCTGATGTCGGTGAGGGTCAACCGCGGGCGCACCGGTCCGATGAAGTGCACCTGCGTCGGGATCGTCTGGCCGAACAGGACCGCCTCTCCCGGGCCCTCGAGGTGCCACGACGGCGGTGCGGTGCCGACGCTGATCGTCTGGCCGAGGATCGTGACGGCTCGCCCCGGCGTGACGGCCAGCCCGAAGGCGATCGAGGCGGCCGCGACCAGCGCCAACGTGCCGAGCGTCGCCAACACGTGCAACGTGCGCCGCACGGGGCGCCTGCGGGCAGGCGTTCCCGGCGTGGATGGAGCGGTGATCGTGGAAGAGGACATGGTGCCGCCAGATGGGTGACGTACAGCCACCTTACCGGCGTCTCGGCGTTCCGCATCCTCGCGCACCGCTCAGGTATCGGCGCTGGTCAGACCGGCTTCAACCCATGCCCCGGGGTGACCGACGCTCATCGATCGCCCGCGGGTCGGCCGGAGCCCCGTCGCTAGGCTGCAGGCCGATGTATGACCGCGACCTCCTTCGGTCCGAGCGCCTGGCGCGACTGCAGGCGGTGATGCGCGCGCACGACGTCGAGGGGTGTCTGCTGTTCAGCGAGCCGAACGTCCGCTACGCGACCGGCGCGGTCACGATGCCGATCTGGAGCATGAGCACGTTCACCCGATGCGCGGTCGTCGCGGCCGAGGGGCCGCCGATCCTGTTCGAACATCCGAACTCGATGCACCGCGTGCCGGTGGTCGACGTCCGGCCGATGCACGCCTGGGAGTTCTTCGACGACGCGGCGACGCACGCCGATACCTTCGCTCGCGAGGCGATCGCGGCGCTGCGCGAGCTCGGCGTCGCTGGTGACCGGGTCGCGGTCGACCGGCTCGGCACACCCGGGTTCCTCGCGCTCCAGGCGAGCGGGCTGACGATCGTCGACTCCTCGCCGGTGACCCAGGAAGCCCGCGAGGTCAAGACGTCGCAGGAGGTGGAGCTCTTCCGGATGAACGGCCCGATCGTGGTCGACGCGCTGGGTGAGCTCGAGGCGGCGCTCCGGCCGGGGATCACCGAGCGCGAGCTGTTCTCGGTCTACGCGCGCGGGGTGCTGGGCCGCGGTGCCGAGTACCTCGCGACGAACACGGTGTGCTCGGGGCCGAACACGAACCCATGGCGCGCCGAGGCGACGGACCGGCCGATCGAGGCCGGCGACCTGGTCTACATCGACACGGACACCGTCGGCATCGAAGGGTGCTTCTTCTGTGTGTCGCGAACGTTCGTGTGCCCGGGCGCCGAGGCGGACGCGGAGGAACGCGCGACCTACCAGGCAGCGCTCGAATGGGTCCGGGGGATGACCTCGCTCGTGTGGCCGGGTGTCACGTGCGCCGAGCTCGCAGCCGAGGCTCCGCGCGTGCCGGCGCGGTTCCATCCACAGCGGTACGAGTGCATGATCCACAGCGTCGGGCTCGAGGAGGAGAGCCCGAGCGTGTGTCATCCGCGGGACGCGCAGAGCAACCCGGATCGCGTGCTGCACCGCGACATGGTGCTGGTCGTCGAGACCTACATGGGCGAGGTGGGCGGCTCGCACGGTGTGAAGCTCGGCGACGTCGTCTTGGTCACGGACGGTGGTGCCGAGATGCTCGCGCCCTACCCCTACGCGCGCAGCTTGGCGCCCGCCGGGTCGTAGGGGATCTCGCTCAGGATCGTCGCCCGTCGCGGCTGCCCGATGACGTAGACCTTGAGGTCCTCCTGCATCGCGGCACGATCGACGTAGGCGAGCGCCAGGCTCTTACCGACGTGGTGCCCGTAGGCACCCGACGTCGCGAGCCCGGCGAGACGGTCGCCCGCCCACACCCCGTCGTCCTGCGCGGCGTCGGCGTCGGTCGCGTCGACATCGAGCAACACGAGCTGCCGTTCGGTTCCCTGCTCTCGGGCCTGGAGCGCAGCATCACGGCCGATGAACTCGCCCTTGTCGAGCGCGACGAAGCGGTCGAGCCCGGCCTCGCTGGGGGTGTTCTCCTGCCGGAACTCCGTCGACCAGATCCCGTACCCCTTCTCCAGGCGGAGGCTGTCGACCGCTCGGTCGCCGATCGGACGCAAGCCCGCCGCATCCCCGGCCTCGCGGAGCTCACCCCACAGACCACGATGCTGCGATGTCGGCACGACCACCTCGTACCCGAGCTCGCCGGTCAGCGAGATCCGTCCCACGACCGCCTCGGCGCTGCCGACCTCCATCGGTCGCACCGACAGGAACGGGAACGCCTCGTTCGAGACGTCGTCCCGCGCGAGCTTCGCGACGATCTCGCGTGAGGCCGGCCCGGACACCGAGAAGCCCATCCAGTCGTCGGTGATGTTGCGGATCCGGACGCCGTCCGTGTCGCCGAGCCGTTGGTGGAACCAGCGCATGTGCCACGGCTGGAGGTAGTAGGAAGCGGTGAGCCAGAAGCGGTCCTGGGCAAGCCGCGCGACCGTCAGGTCGCCCAGCAGCCTGCCGGCCGGGTTGAGCATCGGCGCGAGCCTGATCCGGCCGACGGGCGGGATACGGGCCGCGACGAGACGGTCGAGCCACGCCTCGGCGCCCGGTCCACTCACTTCGTACCGCGCGTACTGGGCGATCTCATACGCCCCTGCGGCGCTGCGGACCGCGGCTACCTCCTCCGCGACGATCGGCTCGGCGTTCGATCGCTCGAGCGTGTCGTCCTCCTCGAAGTCGGTGCTCGGTGCGAAGTACAGCGGCACCTCGAGGCCGAAGTTCACCGTGAAGTGCGCGCCCGCTGCTTCGAAGTCGCCGTAGCACGGCGTCGTCTTGAGCGGGCGTCCGGCCGGCAGCTCCTCGTTCGGGTAGGCCATCACGAACCGCCGCGCATAGAACTGCGCCGTCGTCGCGCGCAGATAGGAGTCCTCCGATGCGAAGTCTCCGAACCGCGCGACGTCCATGCC
>JBKPRM010000128.1:0-4869 GCA_046734555.1 Actinomycetota bacterium
CCCGACCGTGACGCTCGATCGTCACGAGCCGGTAGGCGCAGTGGTGGCCGCTGCGGCCGTGCGCAGGCACGGCTATGAGGCTCCATGCCAAGACCGCGAGCAGAGACGCGAAGGCGACGCGACGCGACATGACGGTTCCCCTCTCTTCGACGGTTCGACCCAGCGAGCGCGACGCTAGGCAGCACGTCCGATCCGGGTCGATGACGCAGCGTCGACGGGTCGGCGACGGAACGGAACGCCGCAGGAAGGGGCGCGAAGGGATCTCGCCGCGGAGGGCAATCAACAAGCGATGGGGGTTCCGACGGTGTTTCTCGTTGGTGAAGGTCGGCTGGCGCTCGTTCCCGAATACCTGAACCTCGGATCGGTCGTCGTCATCGCCCCCGACCGCGAGACGCTCCGGCACTGGCAGGCGGAGCAAGATCCGCAAGCGGAAGTCGATACGGCTCCGAGCGCCGATGGCACCGTCGTCGACATGGAAGGTCGTCGCATCCTGTGGAAGGGCGAATCGCTGCCCCTTAGCGAGCTCGAGTTCCGGGTGCTCGGTGCGCTCCTTCGGGCTCCGGGCCGTGCGTGGTCGTTCCGCGACCTGCGGCGGGTCGGCTGGGGGGATGGAGGTGAGATGCCCCTCGACCCCTACACGGTCAAAGCTCTCATCCAGCGTCTGCGCGCGAAGCTCCAGGCCGCCGACGCCTGCGTGACGATCGAGGCGGTGCGGGGGTTCGGCTTCCGAGCAACCACCGGCAGCTCGCCGCGAGAGCTGGGGGACAGGCCCGTCGTCGTCTGAGGTCCGCCCGTGAAGAGCCCGCTCCGGTTGTGGCATACACAGTGTGGGCGGGCTTTCGAGCCCTTCTTTGGATGTTGGACCAGACTCCCAGTGTTCCGAGACGGCGACGAGGAGGCCCGCCCCCTTCGACGCCGGCCGGGCCCGCGATCCCTTCCGGCGCAGAAGGAGTCGGAGGCGGGCCGGAGTCCTCCTCGGATGGAACCTTCTCTGTCAGTTCGTCTGAGAGAGTTCCTCCGGCCCGCCCCTTCCCAGAGGCCCCGACCGGCACGTCTTGAGGCGCGCATCTCGGTCCGCAGGCCTCTTGCCCGCCGCATCAGCCTGTCGCTACGCTCCGCCCGCATGCGGCCCCGCACGCAACAACCGAACGAAGGTCCGGCCCTCGAACGGCGTGACTTCCTGACCCGCGCCGCGGTTGTGGGGACGGCGACGATCGCGCCGTTCGCCTTCGTGCGCTCAGCGGCCGCCGACACCCGGCGCGTCGATGCCTTCGTGAAGCGCAAGTTCCAGGAGGCGAAGATCCCCGGCCTGGCCGTCGCCGTGGTCCGCGGGGAGCACACGGTGTGGTCGACGGGCCTCGGGTGGGCCAACATCGACCGCGGCATCCGCGTCACGCCCCGGACGGTGTTCATGCTCGCATCGGTCTCGAAGACCGTGACGTGTGCGGGCATCATGGCGCTCGTCGAGGACGGCCGGCTGCGGCTCGACGCCGACATCAACGACTACCTGCCCTTCGACGTGCACATCCCGGCGGCGCCGAACGCGAACATCACGATGCGCCACCTGCTGACCCACACCTCGGCGATCCGCGACCGCTACTGGGTGTGGGGCACGCCGTACTCGGATCCGACGCTGTACTTCCACGGCGACTCGCCGATCTCGCTCGGTCACTTCATGCGCTCCTATAACGTGCCAGGCCGGTCCGAGTACTCCGAGAAGGCGAACTTCTACGAGCGGCGCCCGGGTACCGGGTACGCGTACTCGAACCTCGCCGTCGCACTCGCCGGCTACGTCGTCGAGGCGATCGCGGGCGTCGACTTCGATGCGTGGTGCAAGCAGCGGATCTTGCGGCCGCTCGGTATGACGGACTCGGGGTTCCGGCTCGCGGACGTCACGACGCCGAACCTCGCGATGCCGTACCGGCGGAACAAGCACTCGGGCACGTTCCACCCGTTCTTCCAGTACGGGTACCCGGACTATCCCGACGGGGCGCTGCGCACGAGCGCGGTCCACCTCGCGAACTGGCTCGGCGCGTTCATGAACGATGGGAAGCTCCGCGGCTCGCGCGTGCTCGATCGCCACACCGTCGAAGAGATCAAGCGCAACCAGTTGCCCAACATCGTCGGATGGCATCAGGGGCTCATCTGGTACGGCGGTGACCCGAACGGCTACTTCCGGATGGGCCACACGGGCGGCGACTACGGCGTCAGCACGCGGATGTTCTTCCGTCCCGATCGCCGTGTCGGCGTGATCTCGCTCACGAACGCCTACCTCGGCGACGGTCGCTGGGACGCGTTCCGCGACATCGAGCTCCGGCTGCTGGAGGAGTTCGCTTAGATCACGCGGCGCTTTGCGTGGCGGGCGCGGTGTCGCCGTAGGCGGCCGCGCTGTCGTCGTAGGCCCGGGCTTCCTGCTCGAGCGCCTTCGTCCGGACCTCCGCCAAGGCGGCCTCGTCGAGTTGCTCGAGTGAGGTCAGGACCAGCACCTCGTGCTCCTCCTCGTTCGGGCCTCCCCATCCGACGCGCACGTTGCCGACATCCGGCGCGTAGTACTTGAGCTGGAACGCACCCGGTTCGCTCCGGCTGAACTCCTTCGCGACGAACACCCCGTCGTAGCAATCGACCTCCGAGCACGTATGTTCATCGGTCGCGTACGTGGCGCCGCGATCGTCCCATCCCACCTTCGGGCCCCAGCCCTGGGGGTAGCTCGAGGACATCGTGTCCGGGGTCGCCGGCATGTGGATCCCCGCCAGCGCGCCCTGGGCGCCGGCGATCCACGCGGGGTGCTTCACGATCTCACCCTCTTCGTACTCCTCCGGGTACTCACCGAGGTGCCAGACGTTGCCCTCGTCGTCCTGCGCGAAGAACGAGAGCTCAGCCTCTTCGAGCTCGCCGTCGGTGTAGTCGAGCTCGTAGATCACCACGGTGGGGACGCCCGCGATCTCCTTGACCAGGTCGGTCACCGTGAAGACGACCTTCCGCTCGAGCTTGTCCGATCCATCGAGTGCATGGCCCTCCCACATCATCTGCGTCCCAGGCACCAACGGGAACCACTGGTTGTCCACCGTCGTTGCGCGCGTGAAAGTCGCCGGCTCGAGACCCTCCGCGGTCGGTGGCGATGAGGGCGGCGCAGCGGCCGGCGACGTCGTGTCGGTCGCGTCCCCACAGCCGACGGCGAGGACCCCCGCGACCAGCGCGATGCCGGCCCAGCGACGCCGGATCGTCACGCCACCGCCAGCCCGTTGGGCCGCGCCGGCACACCGTTGCCGCGACCCCATCGCAGGTACAGCGCCGGCACGATGAACAGGTTCCGGAACGTCGACGTGATCAGCCCACCGACGATCACGATCGCCATCGGGTGCTCGATCTCGTGGCCGGGGAGGTCGCCGGCGATCACGAGCGGGATGACGGCGAGCCCCGTCGCGAGCGCCGTCATCAAGATCGGCGAAAGCCGCTCGCGGGCGCCCCGCAGCACCAGATGCGGTCCGAACGTCTCGCCCTCGAACCGCTCGAGGTGCTGGAAGTGGTTGATCATCATGATCCCGGTGCGGGCGGCGATCCCGAGCACCGTGAAGAAGCCGACGAGCGATCCGAGCGACACGCTCGCGCCCGCCAGGTAGGTCGCGATCACGCCACCTGCCAGCGCGATCGGCAGGTCGAGGAAGGCGAGCCACGCGAGTCGCCACGTGTGCAGCGCCACGCGGAGCAACAGGAACACGACGAGCCCGGCGACCAACGCGTACAGCAGCAGCCGGCTCTGCGCGGCTTGGCGCTCGGCGTATTCGCCCAGCAGCTCCGCGTGGTAGCCGAGCGGGAACCGCATGCCCTCCATCGCCGTCTGGACGTCGCCGACCACCGAGCCGAGGTCGCGACCCTCCACGCTCGCCTCCACGTCGATCCGGCGGGAGTCGCCCTCTCGTTCGATCGAGTTCGGCGTCGGTTGGATCTTGATGGACGCGACCTGGCGGAGCTGAACCTGGCCGCCGTCAGGCGTGTCGATCGGCAGGATGCGGATGTCGGTCAGGCTGTTGCGGGTCTCCGGGGTGCTCCACACGTTGACGTCGTAGGCCTTGCCGTCCCGGAAGATGTCGCCGACCTCCTCGCCGTTCATCAGCGTGGCGGCGGCGCGGCGCACGTCTCCGGGCTTCAGCCCGTACCGCTGCGCCGCCTCGAGGTCGACCTGCACGTCGACCTGTGGCACGTCTTCCTGGAAGCTGACGTGCTCCTCGGCGATCCCCGGGATGTCTGCGAGCAGGTGCTTGATGTCCTGCGCCTCGGTGCGGAGCTCCTCGAGGTCCTCCCCGAAGATCCGGATCACGATCGGCTCGGTCGACCCCGCGAGCACCTCGTCGACCCGTTCGTTGAAGTATGTGAGGACGTCGTGGTACAGGCCGGGGTAGCTGTCGACGACCTCTTGGATCCCCGCGAGCGTCTCGTCGTAGTCGGCGTTCGGGTCGATCGTGATCCAGTTCTCGCCGAAGTTGGCGCCGACGATCTCCTCGGCGAGCAGCGCCTGGCCGATGTGCGAGCCGAAGCTCTGTACGCCGGGAACCGCCCGGAGATCCTTGCTCGCCGACGTCACGATGCGGCGCTCCTCGGGCAGGGACGTGCCCGGCTTCGAGATCCAGTGCGCGAGGAAGTCGCGCTCCTTGAACTCCGGCAGCAGCGCCTCGCCGAGCTGCGGCACGATCAGCAGGCCCACCACGAAGATCGCGATCCCGACGCTCGCGACCCGAAGCGGCCGGCGGATCACGGTGGCGAGCACGCGCTCGTACCGAGGCTGCAGCCACCGCACGATCGGCGACTCACGTCGCTCGACCTGGGCGTTTCGCAGCAGGATCAGCCCGAGCGCGGGGGTCACGGTGAGGG